>CANJKG010000134.1 GCA_947474775.1 Caulobacteraceae bacterium
AGGCTTGTTCGACAGATAGCCTCAAGATTCGTGGCTTGGACAGCACGCGCATCGGTGCTCGAACCAGGGCGCCCCGCCAGCATAGCTTAGTCCCCCAACTCGGCCCGACCCTCGTAAACGGGCCTTTGGGGATGCGGTTCCATAACGCCCGCGATATTTTTTTCGGAGCTCAGTCCTCAAGGGGGGCCGGGGGTGAGACCGCCACCGCCGTGATACGGTTGCTCTTGCGGGAGATCACCCGGAACCGGTGCCGGTGGAAGCCGAACAGCTGCCCGGGCTCCGGTATGGTCTGGGCCTCGTGGATCAACAGGCCCGCCAGCGTCACCGCCTCGTCGTCGGGCAGGTCCCAGTTCATGGCGCGGTTGAGGTCGCGGATAGTCACCGACCCGTCCACCTCCACCCAGCCGTCGGCCAGTGGCCGCACGCCAGCCACCGCCTCGTCGTGCTCGTCCTCGATCTCGCCGACGATCTCCTCGAGGATGTCCTCCAGGGTGATCAGGCCCTGCAGGGCGCCGTACTCGTCCACCACCAGGGCGAAGTGGGCCTGCCGCTTGAGGAAGGCCGCCAGCTGGTCCTTCAGCGTCGTGGTCTCCGGGATGAACCACGGCGTGCGCATGATCCTGGCCACGTCGACCTGCTCGATCTTGCCGTCACCCTCGACGAGCGCCTGCAGCACGTCCTTGCCGTGCAGTACGCCCACCACATTCTCCGGCTCGTCGCGATAGAGCGGCAGGCGGCTGTGGCCGCTCTCCAGCACCGCGGCCAGGATCTCGCGCGGGGACATCCCCGCGTCGATCATGGCGATCTCCTTGCGGTGGACCATGACCTCGCTGACGTCCATCTCGCCCAGGTCCAGCACCCCGCCCAGCATCCAGCGGTCGCCGGTCTCCACCAGGCCCTCGGAGTGGTGGTACTCCACGGCGCCGCGGATCTCCTCGTGCGCGGCCAGCACGTCGGTCCCCATGTCCAGGCGAATGCCGAAGGGCTTCAGGGTCTGGCGCACGATCCACTGGGCGCCGTTGGCCAGGGGGCCGAAGAACCGCACCGTCCAGTAGGTGGGGATCGACAGGATCCGGGCCACGTCGTCGGCCCGGGCGATGGCCAGGGTCTTGGGCAGGATTTCGCTGAACACCACCACCAGCACGGTCATCACCGCCGTGGCGATCAGCGCGCCGGCCGCCCCTGGGAACACCACGGTCAGCACGCTGGTGGTCAGCGCCGAGGCGCCGATATTGATGACGTTATTGCCCAGCAGGATGGCCCCGATCATCGTCTCCTGGTTGGAGATCAGCCGGTTCACCCGCTTGGCCGCGCGGTCGCCCTCGCGCTCCAGCTGGTGCAGGCGCCCGCGGCTGGCCGCGGTCATCGAGGTCTCGGCCGCCGACAGCAGTCCCGACAGCGTCAGCAGGAAGACCAGCGAGGGGGCGAGGCCGGCGATCAGGGCCCAGATCATGGCGTCGCACCTTCGGCCTTGAGGAAGGCGAGCACGGCCTCGGCCTGCACGTCCTTGGCCACGAAGGTGTCTCCCAGGGCGCGGGGCAGGATGAAGGTGAGCCGGCCGCCCTCCGCCTTCTTGTCCTGGCCCATGTGGCGCAGCAGCCGCTCAGCCACGAACGGATGGCCCGGCACGTCGGCCAGGCCGGTGGGCAGGCCGGCCGCGGCGATCGCCGCCCGCGCCCGCGCCGCGTCCTGGCCGGGGCACAACCCTTGCGCGGCGGCGAACCGGAACGCCAGGGCCTGGCCGGCGGCCACCGCCTCGCCGTGCAGCAGGGCCTCGCCGTAGCCGGTCTCGGCCTCCAGCGCGTGGCCGAAGGTGTGGCCGAGGTTGAGCAGTGCGCGGCGGCCCTGCTCGGTCTCATCCTCGGCGACGATCTCGGCCTTCATCTCCACACAACGCGCCACGGCCTGGGCCAGGGCGCCGGGCTTGCGCGACAGCACCGCCGGGCTCTTGGTCTCCAGCCACTCGAAGAACTTCAGGTCCCCAAGCAGGCCATACTTCACCACCTCGGCGTAGCCGGCCCGCATCTCGCGCTCGGGCAGCGTATCCAGCACGTCCAGATCGGCCAGCACCAGACGGGGCTGGTGGAACGCGCCCAGCAGGTTCTTGCCGCGCGGCGTATCGATGGCCGTCTTTCCGCCTACGGAGGAATCTACCTGGGCCAGAAGGGTCGTGGGGATCTGCACGAAGCCGATCCCGCGCTTGTAGATCGCCGCCGCGAAGCCGGCGAGATCGCCCACCACCCCACCGCCGAAGGCCACCACCAAGTCGCCCCGGTCCAGCTCCAGGGCCAGCATCTGGTCGCAGACGTCGGCCAGGCCCGCAAAGCTCTTGGTCTGCTCCCCGGGCGGGATGATGATGGTGGCGACGGCGATGTTGTCCTCGCCCAGCGCCGTGGCCAGGCGCTCGCCGTGCAGGCGCCAGACGGTCTCGTCGCTGATCACCGTCACCCGCTGGCGCTTCAGCAGCGGGGCGATGCGCTGGGCGGCCTCGCTCAGCAGGCCGGGCCCGATCACCACGTCATAGGCCCGCTCGCCCAGGCCGACCGCCACGGTGCGGATCATGGTGCGGGCTCCTCCAGGTGGGCAGTGAGGGCGGCGATGATCTGCTCCACCGTCTCGTGGTGGGCGGCGTCGCCCGTCTCCACCGTGACGTCCGCCTGCGCATAGACCGGATAGCGGGCCTGCGCCTGCTCCTGCAGCACCTGCATGGTGTCCTGGCCCTCAAGCAGCGGCCGGTTGTCCTTGCGGCCGACCCGGCGGGCGAGCACCTCCAGGTCGGCCTTCAGCCAGACGGAGATCGCCTTGGCCTTGATCAACTCGCGGGTCTCGGCGTTCATGAAGGCCCCGCCGCCGGTGGCCAGCACATGGGGCGGCTCGTCCAGCAGGCGCGCCATCACCCGGCGCTCGCCCTCGCGGAACGCCGGCTCGCCCAGCTGGGCGAAGATCTCGGGGATCGAACGGCCGGCGGCGGCCTCTACCTCCGAATCGGCGTCGCGGAACGGCAGGTCCAGCGCGCTGGCGAGCCGGCGCCCGACGCTCGATTTGCCCACCCCCATCAGGCCCACGAGGGCGATGGTGCGGCGGCGCAGCGGTGCATATCGGTCCATGAACGGCGCAGGTCTACACGAGCGAGCGCCCTCGCGCCAACTTCCGGGCCCGGCTATGGTGGCGCCATGTCGCGCTTCGCCCTCCCGCTGGCCGCCGTGATGCTGGCCATGACCTTCAGTTCGGGGCCCGTCCTGGCCCAGCCGACGGAGCCCGCCCCGGCCCCGTCCGCGCCGGAGGTGGAGGCCACTGCGCCACCGGAGCCTCCGCCGGAGCTCGCGCCACCCACCGTGCAGACCGTCCGCGTCGACCCCGTGGGCGTGGCCGCCCTGACGGCGCCCGACGCCTTCACCACGCCGGGACGGGAAACCGGCCTGCCGGCGAGCCTGTGGCGCGACACCCCCATCGCCACCATGCGCGCCGTCCTGCCGCTCATCGCCACCAGGCCCTTGTCGCCGGCCGCCGCCGCCCTGGCCCGCCGCGTGCTCGCCACGGGCGCGCAGGGCCCGCAGCCCGTGGACAATGACGCCAGCGGGGATCTGGCCGGCGCCCGCGTCAGCGCCCTGGTGGCCCTGGGCGACCTGACGGCGGCCCGCGCCATCCTCGAGCGCGCGCCAGGCCTGGACCGCAGCAGCGGCCTCTCTCGCGCCGCGGCCGAAAGCGCCCTGCTGGCCGGCGACGACCTCCGCGCCTGCGCCATCGCCGACGCCCTGAGCACCGGCCGCGACGACATCTACTGGCTGCGCCTGCGCGCGTGGTGCCAGGTGACCGCCGGACAGACCGGCGCCGCCCAGCTCACCTTCGATCTGGCCCAGACCCACGCCCGCGACGCCGTCTATGGCCGCCTGATGTCCGCCAAGCTGGCCGGCGCGGCGCCGGGCGCGGCCTCCCTGCGCAACGGCCTCGACTATGCGATGTCGCGCAGCCTGGGGCTGGACCTGTCCAAGGCTAAGCCATCGCCTGCCGTGGCGGCGGCGACGGACGGAGGTGAAGTCACCGAGCCCGCTCCGTCCGTCATCGCAGCCGATCTGGTCTCCTTCGCTGAAGCGCTTTCCGGGGGCTCGCCTGGGAATGCCAGGGTCTCCGTTGACGGCACGAAGCCGAGGACCGCGGCGGCTGGGCTTCTGGCCTTCGCCTTTCAGTTCGGCCGGCCCGTCGCTGACTTCGGCGACTTTCCCGTTTCCGAGGGCAAAGCTCCACTTGGTCGAAACCTCGCGCTCCAGGCTGCCGCTGACGCCAAGCAATTGGGGTTTGCCGCCCTGCTCGCCCTTCTCACCAGTACGGAAGCCGGCGCCGCCGGTCCCGCCATCGGAGACCGCGTCCGCATCGTCATGGCGCTGAAGGCGGTCGGCCTCGAGACCGACGCCCGCAATTTCGCCCTGGAAGGGCTCGCAGCGCTCAAATGAGCCAGGGCGGCGCCTGGACCGAAGCCTTTCTGGAGATGATGGCGGTCGAGCGGGCGGCGGCGAAGAACACCCTGATCGCCTATGGCAAGGACCTGGCCGACGCGACCGGGTTCCTGGCCGGGCGCGGGCGCGACCTCTCCAATGCGACCGCCGAGGAGATCGAGGCCTTTTTCACCGCCCTCGGCGCGCGTGGCCTGTCTCCGGCCACGGCGTCCAGGCGCCGCGCGTCCGTTCGCCAGTTCTACCGCTTCGTGCTCGGCGAAGGCTGGCGCACCGACGACCCCTCCCGACGGGTGGAAGCGCCGAAGAAGGGCCGCCCGCTGCCCAAGGTGCTCAGTCGCGCCGAGATGGACCGCCTGATCGCCGCCGCCGCCGCCCGCGACGGGGCCGAGGGATTGAGGCTCGCCTGCATGGTGGAGCTGGCCTATGCGTCCGGCCTGCGGATATCTGAGTTGACCAGCCTGACGCTGGTCGCCCTGGCCCGCGATCCGGCCTATCTCATAGTCAAGGGAAAGGGCGGAAAGGAGCGGCTGGCGCCTTTGAACGCTCCGGCCCGGACGGCGATGAAAGCCTATCTCGAGGTCCGCGCCGCCTTCCTGCCCAGGCAGGACAAGGCCAACCCTTGGCTGTTCCCGTCGCGCGGCAAGGCTGGTCGCCTCACCCCCCGCCGCTTCGCCCAACTCCTCGACGAGGCGGCAGTCGCCGCCGGCGTCGACCCGGCCCGCGTCAGCCCCCACGTCCTGCGCCACGCCTTCGCCACCCACCTCCTGGAAGGCGGCGCCGACCTGCGCGTCGTCCAGACCCTCCTGGGCCACGCCGACATAGCCACCACCCAGATCTACACCCACGTCGCCGGCGACCGCCTCCGCGAAGTGGTGGAGACCAGGCACCCATTGGGGAAGAAGCGGTAGCTGCTCATCTCCCCCGCGCGGCGAGAGGGGGCAAAAAAGAAGCCGCCCCGGAGGGCGGCTTCCTCTTAGGTGAGCCGATCAGCCGTTAGCCGGTGATCCGATAGCGGCCCTCGCGGTCGGGGCAGACCCGCACGTAGCGGTAGTCCCGGGCGTAGGAGTCGATGGGCGCCGCGGCCAGGCGGCAGCGCTGGCGGGTGTAGTAGGAATAGTCGTAGCGGCCGCTGTTGCGACGCCGGTCTAACCGGCTTTCGCGGTAGGAGATGGTTTCGTTGTACGAGAAGTATGGCCCGTTGCGGTCGCACTTGTATTTGTCGTTGGCGTTGCCGACGCCCGCGCCGATGGCGCCGCCGACAACCGCGCCCAGGACCGCGCCCTCGGCGCCGCGGCCATTGGCGGCCACGTTGGAGCCCAGGGCCGCGCCGGCCAGGGCGCCGATGATGCCGCCGGCCACGGCGCCGTTGTTGTTCCGGGTGCAGTCGATGCTCGTATAGGCGGTGTTCACCCCTTGGCTTCCGGCGCTGCGCCGGCTCCCCCAATAGGCCTCGTCCCAGGTGGGGGCGGGGCCGTAGGCGCGTGTATAGGATCCGGCTCCGTAGCGACGATCATAGTCGTCACGCGCGCGCTGCCATTGCTGGTGGCGTACGTCGTAGGCGCTGCGGGCGGCGGCGAAGTCGTCCAGGGCCGCGTCATAGGCCGCCTTGCGGTCCTCATAGGCTTCCCTGCGGTCCTCATACCTGGACTGGTCGTTCTGGTACTGGTTCAGGTCCCGTTGGTACTGGGGTGTGGGCTGGTACTGCGCCAGGGCGGGCGCTGCGGTGGCCAGGGCGAGCGCTGAGGCCAGGCCGATCGTTAGAATGCGTTGCATAAGGTTCTCCAGTTCCGCGGATGTCGCTCGAACTCGCGCTAGGAACGCCAAGCGTGGCAAGGAGTTGCACCGGGCGCGAACGACCGCTCGATTAACGGCTCCGAATCCCGGCCTTGTGAGCCTGGCTGTTCGCGCCTAGGTTCCGGCGCTTCCGAGAACAGGACGCGAATCCCCGGATGGCCGCGCACTACCTCGAGTTCGAGCGACCGATCGCCGACCTCGAAGCCAAGATCGAGGAGCTGTCAAAGCTGTCGGAGGCCGGCGGCTCTGGCGGCGGCCTCGAGACCGAGATCGACGCCCTGCGCGCCCGCGCCGGCGAGATGCGCCGCGAGGCCTACGCCAAGCTCGACGCCTGGCAGAAGACCCAGGTCGCCCGCCATCCCGAACGGCCCCACTTCGTCGACTATGCCGAGGCGCTGATCGAGGAGTTCCAGGAATTGCGCGGCGACCGCAAGTTCGCCGACGACCAGGCGATCATGGGCGGGCTGGGCCGGTTCCGCGGCATGCCGGTGGTGGTTATGGGCCATGAAAAGGGCCGCGACACCGTCACCCGGGTGAAGCACAACTTCGGCTACGCGCGCCCCGAGGGCTACCGCAAGGCGATCCGCCTGATGGAGATGGCCGAGCGCTTCCACCTGCCGGTGATCAGCTTCGTGGACACGCCGGCCGCCTATCCCGGCGTCGCCTCCGAGGAACGCGGCGTCGCCGAGGCCATCGCGCGGTCCACCGAGAAGAGCCTGATGCTGGGGGTCCCCATGTTGGCCGTGGTCACCGGCGAGGGCGGCTCAGGCGGGGCTTTGGGCATAGCCTGCGGTTCCCGCGTGCTGATCCTGGAGCACGCCATCTATTCGGTGATCCCGCCCGAGGGGGCCAACGCCATCCTGTGGCGGGGCGGCCGTACCGCCGGCGAGGCCGCCAAGGCCATGAAGATCACCGCCCAGGACCTGCTGCGGATGAAGATCGTCGACCGCATCATCCCCGAGCCGGCGGGCGGCGCCCACGCCGACCCCCAGGCCGCCATCAAGGCGGTGGGGGACGCCGTCGAGGAGGAGTTGAAGGCCATGGCCGGCCTCTCGCCCGACGAAATCCGCCAGCGCCGCGCCGAGCGCTTCTACGCCATCGGCCGCGCCGGACTTCAGTGACAGCCCCTGAGTGGGGACGCGACGTCAGCTTGACGCGGACCGCCTAGCTTCATAACCCGGTCCAAACAGATGTTTGGAGCGCGATCCCCATGGCCCTGAAGACCCGTTTCACCGAGATGTTCGGGGTCGAGCATCCCATCGCACAGGGCGGCATGCAGTGGGTCGGCAAGGCCGAGCTGGTCTCCGCCGTGGCCAACGCCGGGGCCCTGGGCTTCATCACCGCGCTCACCCAGCCGACCCCCAACGACCTGGCCAAGGAGATCGCGCGGACCCGCACGATGACCGACAAGCCGTTCGGGGTGAACCTGACCATCCTGCCGGCGATCAATCCGCCGCCCTACGCCGAGTACCGCGCCGCGATCATCGATTCCGGGATCAAGATCGTCGAGACCGCCGGCTACAAGCCGCAGGAGCACGTCGACCACTTCAAGCAACACGGGATCAAGGTGATCCATAAGTGCACGGCCGTCCGCCACGCCCTGTCCGCCGAGCGGATGGGCGTCGACGCCATCTCCATCGACGGCTTCGAATGCGCCGGCCACCCGGGTGAGGACGACATCCCCGGCCTGATCCTGATCCCGGCCGCCGCCAACAAGGTGAAAATCCCCATGCTGGCCTCGGGCGGCTTCGGCGACGGCCGTGGCCTGGCTGCGGCGCTTGCGCTGGGCGCTGACGGCATCAACATGGGCACCCGCTTCTGCGCCACCGTGGAAGCGCCCATCCACGAGAACTTCAAGAAGCGGATGGTCGAGCTCGACGAGCGTGGCACCAACCTCATGTTCCGCACCATGCACAACACCGCACGGGTGGCGAAGAACAGCGTCAGCGACGAGGTCGTGGCCATCGAGAAGGCCGGCGGCGCCCAGTTCGAGGACGTGAAACACCTGGTGGCCGGCGTGCGCGGCCGCGCGGGCCTCGAGGCCGGCGACGTCGAAGCCGGCGTCTGGAGCGCCGGTCAGATCATGGGACTGATCCAGGACATCCCCACCTGCCAGGTGCTGATCGAACGCATCGTCGCCGAGGCCGAAGGCATCATCACCGGCCGCCTGGCCAACATGGTCACCCGCAGCCTGCAGCCAGCGTAAACGTTCAATACCGGTACGACGCGCCCACGTAGAAGAACCGCCCGCGGTTGTCGTACTGCGCCGAGCCAACGCCCGTCCCCGCGAAGGTCTCCGGCAGGGCCGGCGGCTTGGCGTCGGTTAAATTGATCGCCCCGCCGCGCACCGTCAGCCGCTCGCCGAACCGGTAGGACGCCGCTAGGTCATGCTCGTAATGGTCGCCCGTGTAGTAGGGGTTGAGCTGGGATGGGGTGAACGCGCTGGAAGCCCGCATCGTGCCTAGGTAGCGGGTGGTCCAGCCCAGCGACAGGTCCCTGTAAGTCCAGCGGGCGTACCCGGTCGCCTTCCACTCCGGCGGCAGGCCCTGGTCCACGGCGCCGATCAGCTGGATGAAGCCGACGTTCGGCAACGACTGGAAATGGTAGCGGTACATCCAGGTCGCATTGATCTCTATGTCGATCCGGCCGAGGTCCTGGCCGACGAGGTCGGCGGTGTCGAAGCTGTAGGCGAGGGCGTAGTCGTAGCCCTCCAGCTTCACCTTTTGGGCGTTCAGCAAGGTGTTGTTGACCTGGCTGACGCCGCCGACCACGCCAGTGGCCGTGCCGGCGGTGTCCCGCATGATCGCCGCACAGAATGGGTTCGAGGCATAGGCGACCGTGGAATCGTAGCAGA
This sequence comes from Caulobacteraceae bacterium, assembly GCA_947474775.1. Taxonomy (GTDB): domain Bacteria; phylum Pseudomonadota; class Alphaproteobacteria; order Caulobacterales; family Caulobacteraceae; genus Phenylobacterium. The sequence continues at coordinate 9,103 of CANJKG010000134.1, forward strand.
GCGGCCCCAGGAGCGCATTGAGCGGGGTCGTCGAGATGCCGTTGGCGATGTTGTACTTGAAGTAGTCCAGTGACACCCGCAGGCCGGGCACGAAGCGCGGCTGGATGCTGATCCCCAGTTGATAGTTGTGCGCGGTTTCAGGTCCCAGGTTCGGGTTGCCTCCGCC
>CANJKG010000135.1 GCA_947474775.1 Caulobacteraceae bacterium
ATCGACCCCGAGCACCTGGACCACTACGGCGACTTCGACGCGGTGAAGAAGGCCTTCCGCGACTTCGTGGAGAACATCCCCTTCTACGGCTTCGCCGCTATCTGCGCCGACCATCCGGAGGTCCAGGCCATGGCCGCCCGCGTGGAGAACCGCCGGCTGGTGACCTATGGCGTCAATCCGCAGGCCGAGGTCCGCGTGGAGAACATCTCCATGGGCCCGGAGGGCGCCAAGTTCGACGTGGTGATCGACCCGCTGAAGGGCGAGGCGATGCGGCTGGACGGCCTGCGCCTGCCCATGGCCGGCCACCACAATGTGCTCAATGCGCTGGCGGCCATCGCCGTGGCCCGCGAGCTGTCGGTGACGGCCGACGCGATCCGCGCCGGGCTGGCCGGCTTCGAAGGCGTCAAGCGGCGCTTCACCACCACCGGCGTGACGGGCGGCGTGCGGATCATCGACGACTACGGCCACCATCCGGTGGAGATCGCCTCGGTGCTCACCGCCGCCCGCGCGGTCACCGAGGGCCGCGTCATCGCCGTGGTGCAGCCGCACCGCTACTCCCGCCTGAAGGACCTGTTCGACGACTTCTGCCACGCCTTCAACGACGCCGATGTGGTGATCGTGGCCGACGTCTACGCCGCCGGCGAGGCTGCGCTTCCGGGGATCAGCCGCGACGCCCTGGTGGAGGGCCTGCACCGTTATGGCCACCGCCGCGCCCTGGCGCTCGGCGGTCCCGCCGACCTGGCGAAGCTCGTGCGCGAGGAGGCCAGGGCCGGCGACTTGGTGGTCCTGCTGGGCGCCGGCGACATCACCGCCTGGGCCTATGCGCTGCCGGCCGAGCTTGAGGCCCTGGGCGCGGCGGGATGAGCTGGCGCGACCAACTGCCGGCGGCGCGCGGGCGGATCCTGAAGGACGAGCCGCTGGCGCCCTTCACCTGGTTTCGGGTCGGCGGGCCGGCGGACGTGATCTTCCTGCCGCAGGACGAGGCGGACCTGGCGGACTTCCTCAAGGGCCTCGATCCCGGCGTGCCGGTGACGCCGCTGGGCGTCGGCTCCAACACCCTGGTCCGCGACGGCGGAGTCGAGGGCGTGGTGATCCGCCTGGGCAAGCCGTTCGCCGACATCCAGGCCCGCGACGAGACCCGCATCTTCGCCGGCGCCGCCGCCCTGGACGCCAACCTGGCCAAGGAGGCCGCCAGATCGGGGATCGCCGGCCTGGAGTTCTATCGCGGCGTGCCGGGGGCCATCGGGGGCGCCTGCGTCATGAACGCCGGCTGCTACGGCGCCGAGACAAAGGACGTGCTGGTGGAGGCCTATGCGCTGGACCGCAAGGGTGAGAGACGCACCTTCTCCAACGCCGACATGGGCTTCAGCTACCGCAGGTCCGCCAAGGCCGCCTCCGAGCCGCTGATCTTCACCGGCGCCCTGTTCGAGGGGACTCCCGACGACCCCGCCGCCATCGAGGCGCGCATGGACGAGATCACCACCCGCCGCGAGCAGACCCAGCCGATCCGCGAGAAGACCGGCGGCTCCACCTTCAAGAACCCGCCCGACCGCTCCTCCTGGCAGCTGGTGGACGCCGCCGGCTGGCGGGGCAAGCCGTTCGGGGGCGCCATGTTCTCCCCCCTGCACGCCAACTTCCTGATTAACACCGGGGAGGCCACGGCGGCCGACCTGGAAGGCCTGGGCGAGGCGGTGCGCGCCGACGTGCTGGCGAAGTTCGGCGTGCAGCTGGACTGGGAGATCAAGCGCATCGGTCGGCCCCTCGACGCGCCGCCGGCGGAGGGCTGAGGGCCATGCCCACCCTGCTGCACGTGGGCTCGGGCCTGGCGCGGAAGAACCAGACCACCGCGGGCTTCGACCGGCCGGACTGGACCGAGGTCCGCCTGGACATCGACCCCTGCGTGAACCCGGACGTCATCGGGACCATGACCGACATGTCGGCGGTCCCCGACGGCTCCATCGACGGCATCTTCTCCAGCCACAACATCGAGCACCTCTACGCCCACGAGGTGCCTGCGGCCTTGGCCGAGTTCCTGCGGGTGTTGAAGCCGGAGGGCTTCGTGGTGATCACCTGCCCGGACATGCAGTCGATCTCGGTGCTGGTGGCGCAGGGACGGCTGACCGAGCCCGCCTACATCTCCACCAAGGGGCCGATCTCGGCGCACGACATCATCTACGGGTTCGGCGAGGAGATGGCGGCAGGCAACCTCTACATGGCCCACCGCTGCGGCTTCACCCTGGGCTCGCTCGCCGCGGCCATGGACCAGGCCGGGTTCGGGCGCTACGCCGGGTTGCGCCGCGCGGCCTACTTCGACCTCTGGATCGTCGCCAGCAAGGCCCAGCTCGGCGACGCCGCCATCCAGGAGCTGGCCGCCGCGCATTTCCCGCGGGTCGAGGCCGGGCCGGCTTGACGGGAATCTCCGGCGGGCGCACCCGCTTTTGACCCATCCAGCGCCAGGAGCCGCCAATTGAGCCAGCCTCTGTCTGGTCGTCACGTCGCCGTCCTCCTGGGCGGACTGTCCTCGGAACGCGAGGTGAGCCTGGTCTCCGGCGCCGCCTGCGCCGACGCCCTGGAGCGGCTGGGCGCGCGGGTTTCCCGCGTGGACGCCGGCCGCGACGTCGCCCAGGTGCTGGCCAAGCTCAGGCCGGAGGTCTGCTTCAACGCCCTGCACGGCGCCTGGGGCGAGGACGGCTGCGTCCAGGGCGTGCTGGAGACGCTCGCGATCCCCTACACCCACTGCGACGTGCTGGCCTCCGCCCTGGCGATGGACAAGGCCAAGGCCAAGGCGGTGCTGGCGGCGGCCGGCGTCTTGGTGCCCGGCGGCGGGCTCTACGATCGCCATGAGGTGGCGCGCGACCACGTCATGCCGCCGCCCTATGTGGTGAAGGCCAACGCCGAGGGATCGTCCGTGGGCGTCTACATCGTCCGCGAGCGGGCGAATCGTCCGCCTCAGGAGGTGATCGAGCCATCGTGGACCTATGGCGAGCGGGTGATGGTGGAGCCCTTCATCCGCGGCAAGGAGCTGGCGGTGGGGGTGATGGACGGCCGCGCCATGACCGTGACCGAAATCCTTACCGAAAGGGAGTTCTACGACTACGACGCCAAGTACGCCGCAGGCGGCTCCAGCCATGTGGTTCCCGCCGATCTTCCGCCTCATGTGTTTGAAAAGGCGATGAGAATGTCCGAAGCGGCGCACGCCGCTCTTGGTTGCCGGGGGGTTACCCGCTCGGACCTGCGTTATGACGACATTAACGACATTCTGGTCCTCTTGGAGGTGAACACCCAGCCCGGCATGACGCCCACTTCGCTCGTCCCCGAGCAGGCGGCTCATCAGGGCGTGGATTTCGACAGTCTGGTGCTTTGGATCACGGAGGACGCGTATGCCCGCGGCGGTGCGGGGGGGATCGCAGACACAGCCGAAACCCCGGGGCAAGGCGCCCCCTAGTCCGAAGTTCCAGCGCCCGGCGACGCGCAAGGCCGCCGCGCGCCCGGCCGCCGGTCCTGGCGCAGCGGCCGGCCTCGGGTCCCCGCGCTGGACCCTGGCGGCGGCCGGCCTGGCGGTGATCGCCGCGCTCACCGCGACCCTGGCCACCGGCGGCCGCGCCGAGCGCCTGGGCCTGGCGGTCAACGAGGCCATCGGCGCGGGGTTCGGCCAGCTCGGCTTCAAGCTCAAGGCCGTCCACGTCCAGGGCGCCTCCGACATGGCCACCGCCGACATCGTCCGCGCCGCCGGCCTCTACAAGGACCAGCCGCTGATCGGCCTCGACCTGGAGGGCCTGCGCCGCCAGGTGCAACAGGTCGGGTGGGTCGAGGAGGCCAGGGTCGTGCGCCTGCTGCCCGACACCCTGATGATCTCGGTCCGGGAGCGCCGCCAGCTGGCCGTCTGGCAGCATCGCGGCCGCACCGTGGTGATCGACGAACGCGGCCAGGTGATCCCCGAGGCCGCGCCCGGCCGGTTCCCGAACCTGCCGCTGGTGGTGGGCGCGGGCGGCGCGGAGCACGCCGGCGAGATCCTGCCCATGCTGGCCCAGCGGCCGCGGCTGATGAGCCGGATGGACGCCCTGGTGCGGGTGGACGACCGCCGCTGGGACCTGCGGCTGAAGGACGGCTCTCTGATCCAGCTGCCGGCGGTCGGCGAGGAGGAGGCCCTGATGCGCTTCGAGCAGCTCGACCAGCGCTCGCGCCTCCTGGAGGTCGGGTTCGAACGGATCGACCTGCGCAACCCCGACGTGGTGGCCGTGCGCCCCCGCGGCGCGGTGGCGCCCACGATAGCGCCGGCCGGCGGAATTTGAGGATGGTGCGAGAGATGCTGAAGACGGCCCGTCGTGTGGAAGAGACCAAGGCTCGCGATGACAGGCGCGCGCGCGACGGCCTGAAGGCGGCCCTGGTGCGCCCGCCGGTGGTGGCCGCCGTGGACCTGGGCGCCTCCAAGGTGACCTGCTTCATCATGAAGCCCGACGGCGTCCACAAGGGCGACCGGACCCTGACCACGGCCGGCGTCGGCTACGTCCAGTCGCGCGGCGTGCGGGGCGGCTCGATCATCAACCTCGACGAGGCCTCCGAGGCCATCGCCCAGGCGGTGGAGCGGGCCGAGAACGTGGCCGACCTCAACGTCCAGAGCGTCACCGTGGCGACCTCGGGCGGCGCGCTCACCTCCAACCGGGTCTCCGGCCGGGTGTCCATCGGCGCCAGGCCGATCGCCGACAACGACCTGGCGCGCGCCATCCAGCACGCCCTGTCCCAGATCAAACTGCCTGGTCGAAGAGCCGCCCACATCCTGCCGATCGCCTGGTCGGTGGACGGACAGGGCGGGGTGCGCGACCCGCGCGCCATGTTCGGCCGCCAGCTGGGCGTGGAGCTGCTGGTGGTGTCGGTCTCCGAGGCCGTCTACCAGACGCTGGGCGCCTGCGTGGAGCGCGCCCACCTGCAGTTCGACGGCGTGGTGGCCGCGCCCTTCGTCTCCGCCCTGGCGGCGCTGGAGGAGGACGAGCTCGACCTGGGTTCGGTCTGCATCGACATGGGTGGCGGCTCGACCTCGGCGGCGGTGTTCAACTCCGGCTCGCTGGTGCACGTGGAGACGGTGCCGGTGGGCGGCCAGCACGTGACCCAGGATATCGCGCGCGGCCTGTCCACCTCCATCGTCGGCGCCGAGCGGATCAAGACCCTGCACGGCTCGGCCATCGCCTCGGCCAACGAGGACCGCGAGATGATCGAGGCGCCCCCGCGGGGCGACGATCCGGGCGCGGGCCCCGTGGTCGCGCCGCGCAGCCTGCTGAAGGGCATCATCGCGCCCCGCGTCGAGGAGACCCTGGAACTGCTGCGCGACCGGCTGAAGGCGTCGGGCGCGCCTGTGGAGCCGGGCGCGGGCCTGGTGCTCACCGGCGGCGCCAGCCAGCTGGCCGGCGTGCGCGAAGTGGCCGTGCGTGTGTTCGACCGGCCGGTGCGCCTGGGCCGGCCGCGCCGGGTGCCGCACCTGGCCGACGCCGCGTCTGGCCCCGCCTTCACCGCCGCCGCCGGCATCCTGCACCGCCACGCCTTCGGCCCCCGCGAGGCGGTCTCCGCCAAGGCCCTGGCCTCGGCCAAGCTGCGCCACGAGCCCCTCGGCCCCCACGCCAACCCGGTGGCCAAGGCCGCGGCGTGGCTGCGGGACAATCTGTAGGGACGCGCAAGGGAGACGATCTCTTTGATGTCTGCCGCCGCCCGTTGGGGGGCCGGCAGTCAAAGTGAACTTAGCCGGTCTCGATAGAACTCCGCCACCTGCGCATGGAAACCGAGACCTGCCTTCGCCGTCATCGATGCACGCTTGAGAAGCATGCGGTCGAGCCGATGCTCGGAGTCCTCGGCTGCGAGATTTCGGAGGAGTGCCGCTCCTAAAGAGTGTTGAGGCAGCAGAGCCGGGAGTTGTTCGTCGACCTCGAACGTGGGGAAGAATCGAGTGCCTTCGGCGCTCAAAATGAAAGGCGCGATCCCGTCGTCTGTGACCGCACCTAACTGTCTCCAGAGGTCCTGCAGGTCTGTTTGTCCACAAACAGTCTCGGCGACGCGCTCCAGCGCAGCCGTCAGGAGTTCTCTCCCAGAAGCCAGAGTTGCGCTCATTGGCGGTAGCGCCGGCCCAAAGCTGGTTCCGTGAAGCAAAGCGAGCAGGGCTCTTAACCGCGACTGCTCGACAAGGACCGCGTTCCGGTCGCCAGCCAACAGCTCGCCCGCTGCCTTGGCCAAGGCAAGAAAGGTCGCGCCGCCGCTCTCAATCACCTCGTCCTCAGCCCGAGTCTCGCCCGGGAGCAGCAGGAGCCTTCGCCGCTTACGCCACTTGGCTTCCCAGGCCCCGCCTAAGCGCGCAGGCTAGCTATCACCTCCTTCGGCACCCTCGATAGTCAGCCAAAAGCCCGGCGGCCACGCCAAGCTGCGACTGCGCCCGCCCTAAAATGTTCCTATTTTGTTCTTGACATGGGCGACCGCTTATGGCAGGGTGTGGTCTCTGCGATGGCGCATCCGCGGTGGACGCCTTCGCTCCGTGTCCAATTCACTGAACGAGGGAGCGGCTGGTCTGACGCCAGCCGGTGCGAACCCGCATGGCTGAAAGCATGATGCAATTCGTGGCCCGTCGGCGGCGCGAGGTCGAACACTTCGGCAGAGAGGCCGAGGCGGCGGCGCATGAGGCGTACAAGAAGGCGATCCGCGCAGGTGAGGACCTTCGCCTGAGCACGCCAGGTGAGGTGATGCGCTACGGCGCCAGCCTCCTTAGAGGCGAGAGGCCGCAATCGGGGACCGCCCGAGGATCGGCCCCGCAGAGCAGTCCCAGTCCCGGCGCAACCCGTGCTCCAGTGATCCGACAGGCGGCTCCGCCGGCGAGACCGAGCAGGAATCGACTGGACCGAAGCTATATAGCGAAAGATCTGGGTGGTGACTTGGCGCGTGGTGTCGGCAACGCCGCAGGAGTCGTGCAAGGCGTTTGGCACGCTGCCGAAGGTCTCGGACAAGGTGCGGTATTCCTCGGACGCCTTGCGAGCCCCTTGATAGATGAACGGATCAGCGCGCCAGGACAGACAGCAGCCGATCAACTCGTCAACGCAGGCAAGGGTGTTATCGACTATGCCAAGAAGGGTGTCGAAAATCCCAGGGCTGTATGGGACGACGTCCAAGCCAGGTGGCGGCAACTGAACGTCGATCTCGATCCGCGCGCGACGCCGGTGGCTGACACGTTCTCGGGAGAACTTCGGCGGAACTATAATATTGGCCGCAACCAAGGCGAGGCGGTGGTCGAGGTCGGATCACTAGCGGTAGGCGGTCCACTGGCGAAGACTGCTGGAAAGATTGGCGTAGCCTCAAAAATGGCGACGCCGGAGAAGTACCTAGCCCAGGGCTTCAGTCCTAAGGCAGCCGCCTATCTGGCTGAGCCCTATGAAGGAATGGGTCACCACTTCGTCCCTCGTCGCGTTGACAACAGGCTCGGCCTCTCACCCGTTTTCAGCGAGAGTGAATTCAATGTCTTGATGCCGTCCGGCATTAGCCGGGGGGACTTTTATGAACAGCATTTCAAGACAGATCCGAAGTTCAATTCTGCGAACCTGCCGCGCGAAGTGGGCGGCGGTACGTGGCGTGGAAAAGTGTTGGGCTTGGAAAAGTACAGCCGGCCCGGCAGGCTTTGGCATGGTAGTCCCGGCCCGCTCAAAGCGAGAATTGGGGGGCTTGGGATTGGCGCTGGGGGTCTGATGTACGGTGACACTGACGCGGAGGAACAGCGATGAAGATCAGACCTTGCGCCGAATTCCGCGCTGACTTCCCGGATGATCAGATTTGGGATGATGACAACAATGTCGTTCAGTTCGGCGGACGGAACATCGCCGAAGCTTTGGGAACCATTCTCCAAGGTCAGGGGTACGAGGTATTGTCCCTCGAAGAACACCCTGAGCACGGTTGGGATTTCGTCGTCGGACTGAACGCCGGGGAATTGTTGTTTGAGATCAGTTTTGGAGGTGAGACCTGGCATCTCTCCACGAGCGGCCAGAGCATCGACCGCTGGCCCAAGCCTTCCGACTATGCGGAGTTGCTGATCGCCCTGGACGCTGAGATGCGAAAAGACGGGCGGTTCAGCGATATCGGATGGCGTCGGGAAAATTGGCAAGGGAAGAACATCGCTCCGACGCCTCATCCGGTCGATGCATAGGAACGCCACCGCCGTACCCAAAAAATCCCCTGAGTCCTTTCGCCGCAATCCCCAATTTTGCACGCCCTGGCGGTCGACGGCCGTCCGACTCACGCTATTGCGGTTAACCCTCGGTTAAGGGTGTTTGGGCGTACTTAACACTTCCTTACGAGGGCGCTTGGCGGGCCGGTTCCGCCTCGTGCATCGGGCCGCATTTCGGAAGGGTTCTACGTCCCATGAGCATCTCGCTTTCAGCGCCCCGCGCGACGGAGTTGAAGCCCCGGATCGTCGTCTTCGGCGTGGGCGGGGCCGGCGGAAACGCGGTCAACAACATGATCGAGGCGGGTCTGGAAGGGGTCGAGTTCGTGGTCGCGAACACCGACGCCCAGCAGCTGGCCTTCGCCAAGACCGACCGCCGTGTGCAGCTGGGCGTGCTGGCGACGCAAGGCCTGGGCGCCGGCGCCCACCCCGAGATCGGCATGAGCGCCGCCGAGGAGTCCATCCCGGAGATCGGCGAGCACCTGGACGGCGCGCACATGGTGTTCATCACCGCCGGCATGGGCGGCGGCACCGGCACGGGCGCGGCGCCGATCATCGCCAAGTGCGCCCGCGAGCGCAACATCCTGACGGTGGGCGTGGTCACCAAGCCGTTCCACTTCGAGGGCCGCCACCGGATGCGCCTGGCCGACGCCGGGATCGGCGAGCTGCAGCGCTATGTCGACACCCTGATCGTGATCCCCAACCAGAACCTGTTCCGGGTGGCCAACGAGCGGACCACCTTCGCCGAGGCCTTCGGCATGGCCGACCAGGTGCTGCACTCGGGCGTGCGCTCGATCACCGACCTGATGGTGCTGCCGGGCCTGATCAACCTCGACTTCGCCGACGTGCGCACGGTGATGACCGA
>CANJKG010000136.1 GCA_947474775.1 Caulobacteraceae bacterium
AAGGCTGTTGATCGCCCCAAGCCGGAGGCTTCCTCTCCGGGACTAAACCAAGACTAACGCTCGGTCTTGTCAGACCCTCGGGGCGCGCTAGAAGCCAAAACTGGCCTGACTCGCTGCGAGCGCGGCCGCTGCGAAAGGCAGGCATGGACCGCATCGCCATAATGGGCGGCGCACGGCTGCAGGGAGAAATCCCGATCAGCGGCGCCAAGAACTCAGCCATCAAGCTGATGGCGGCGAGCCTGCTCACCGATGAGCCCCTGCGCCTCACCAACATGCCAAGGCTGGCGGACACGCGATTCCTGGGCCGACTGCTGCAGCGCCTGGGAACCGAGGTGGTGGAGAGCGCCGGGCCGGACGGGGCCGAGACACTGCTCACCACCCGGGAGATCATGAGCGGATTTGCGCCCTACGATCTGGTCCGGCAGATGCGGGCGTCGTTCAACGTCTTGGGGCCGCTACTCGCGCGTACTGGCCAGGCGAAGGTCTCCCTGCCAGGGGGATGCACCATTGGCGCGCGCCCCGTGGATCTGCATCTCAAGGCGCTGGAGGCGCTGGGCGCCCGAATCGACCTGCACGAGGGCTATGTCTACGCCCAAGCCCCCGGTGGCCTTAGGGGCGGCGAGATCGAGTTTCCGTTCGTATCCGTGGGGGCCACCGAGCATGCGTTGCTGGCGGCTGTGCTCGCGCGGGGAGCGACGGTGCTCCGCAACTCGGCCCAGGAGCCTGAGATCACCGACCTCGCAGATTGCCTGAACAAGATGGGCGCAAAGGTCGAGGGCGCCGGGACAGCGACTATCCGTGTCCAGGGGGTGGAACGCCTCACCGGCGCCTCGCACGCTGTGTTGCCGGACAGGATCGAGACCGGCACCTATGCGCTGGCGGCGGCGATGGCGGGAGGCGAGGTGCGGCTGACGCGGACGCGCAGCGACTTCATCGAGGCCTTGATCGTGAAGATGCGGGAAGCCGGGGTCGAGGTTACGCCTCATCCGGATGGATTGACCGTAAAGCGCAACGGGGGGCGGTTGAAGGCTGTCGAGCTGGAAACCGATCCCTTCCCGGGTTTCGCCACGGACCTGCAGGCGCAGTTCATGGCGTTAATGACCCTGGCTGATGGGGAAAGCGTAATCCGCGAGACCATCTTCGAAAACCGCTTCATGCACGCGCCGGAGTTGGGTCGCCTGGGCGCCGACATCTCGGTCCATGGGGGCGAGGCGAGGGTGCGAGGCGTGGAGACGCTCGAGGGCGCTCAAGTGATGGCTACAGACCTGAGAGCCTCGGTCAGCCTCGTGATCGCGGGCCTCGCGGCGCGCGGGGAGACGGTGGTCAACCGCGTCTACCACCTCGACCGTGGTTTCGAGCGGCTGGAGGAGAAGCTGGGCGCCTGCGGGGCAGATATCCGCCGCATCAAGGGTGATGCGGGCGAGGACGACTAGGCCGTGACCGAGGTTGCGCCCCTTCGCCTGCTTGCGCAGGACGCTGAGGATCTCGCGATCATGTCGGCGGCCATCCAGGATTCCGTGGGCAAGGTGGGCGACATCACCTTCGAGGCAAGGGCCGGACTGCTCACCCTGTCGTTCAATCGCTATCGATGGGAAGCAGGCGGCCGCGAGCGCGTGCGCTCGGCCTTGCAGCTGGGTGGGGTGCAGGGTGTGCAGGTCCGCAGGATCCGTCGTGAGACGCCGGAAGCAGTCCTGCAGTTTCTCGCGGTCACTTTCGAACCGGTCGATGCGCCGGGTGGCGCGGTGATCATCAGCTGCGCTGGGGGCGGGGACATCAGGGCGATGGTGGAGTGCCTCGACGTTGTGCTCGCGGACCTTTCCGAGCCATGGCCAACACCGCGCGAGCCCGCGCACAAGGACTGAGGCGGCCGGCGTAGCGCGGAGCGCCGCACATCGCTAAAGAGCGCCGCATGCGCTGGTTCCGCCATTCCGATCCCGATTTCGAGACCGCCTTCGTCCGATTCATCGAGGAACGACGCGACACTCCCGAGGAGATCGACGTACTGGTCCGCGACGTACTCGCCGCCGTTCGAGCGGAAGGGGTGAAGGCGCTACTGCGGTTCGCGCATGAGTTCGACAAGGTGGAGCTGGATGAAGCCGGCCTCCGCGTGAGCGCCGCCGAGATCGAGGCCGGGGCGGCGGCGTGTCCGCCCGAGGTGCGCGACGCCATCGGATTCGCCGCGGCCCGCATCCGCGCCTATCACGAACGCCAACGGCCGACCGACCAGCAGTTCACCGACGACGCCGGCGTGCAACTCGGCTGGCGCTGGACCGCGCTGGATTCCGTCGGGATCTATGTCCCTGGCGGGAGGGCCGCCTATCCTTCCACGGTGCTCATGAACGCCGTGCCGGCCATGGCCGCGGGCGTTGAGCGGATCGCCATGGTGACGCCACCGGGGCGGCTGCAACCGGCCGTCCTCGCAGCGGCTCAGGTCGCCGGTGTGACAGAAATCTGGCGCGTGGGGGGCGCCCAGGCGGTGGCCGCGCTGGCCTATGGCGCCGGACCGATCAGGCCGGTGGACAAGGTCGTGGGGCCTGGCAACGCCTTCGTCACCGCCGCCAAGCGCCGGGTCTATGGCGTGGTCGGCATCGACGCCTTGGCAGGGCCGTCGGAGATCGTCGTCGTCGCCGATGGGACCAACAATCCCGAGTGGATCGCCGCCGACCTCCTGTCCCAGGCCGAGCACGATCCGGCCGCTCAATCCATCCTGATAACCGACGACGAGGCGTTCGCCGCCCGGGTCCAGGCCGCGGTCGATGCGCAGTTGGCCTCGCTGGCCACCGGGGCCGACGCCGCGGCATCCTGGCGGGATCACGGCGCGGTGGTGATCTCGCCGCTCGACGACGCGCCCCGGCTGGTGGACCTCGTCGCGCCGGAGCACGTGGAGTTCGCGATCGATTGCCCGGAACGATTGGCCGACCGGGTGCGGCACGCCGGCGCCATCTTCCTGGGTCGGCACACGCCCGAGGCGATCGGGGACTATGTCGCAGGATCGAACCACGTCCTGCCTACGAGCCGGGCGGCGCGATTCTCGTCGGGCCTTTCGCTGTTCGACTTCCTTAAGCGGACATCGATCGTGAAATGCGACGAGGCGTCCTTCGCGATCCTGGCGAAGCATGTCGTCGCGCTCGCTGACGTGGAAGGGCTGCCCGCCCACGCGCGCTCCGCGACAATTCGCATGGACGGTGGCCAGACGCGCCGCTGAAGCCAGGACCAAACGGATATCGAAACGCCCGGCGCCTCCGCGCCGGGCGTTTTTCTTTATCGACGAGGTGCGGGTGCTTTCGCGGGTGCGGTATGGCGCTATACGGCGGATTGAATAACTTCGCCCGGGTCCCTGCAACCGAGTCCCATGGCCGACGAGCGCACCCAGAACCGCCTGCAGATGGTCGAGCTTGACGAAGAGTCGCTCGGCGCGGTGTCGCGCGACCAGGAGCAGGAACGGAAGATTGCCATCTTCGACCTGCTGGAAGGCAATTATTTCGCGCCGGAGGGAGCGGAAGCTGGGCCCTATGACCTGCGGATGTCCCTGGCCGAGAATCGCCTGATTCTGGACGTGCGGGGCCCGGGGTACGAGCGGCGCCATATCCTGTCGCTGTCGCCGTTCCGACGGGTGGTGAAGGACTACTTCATGGTCTGCGAGAGCTACTACCAGGCCATCCGCAACTCCACGCCCGCGCAGATCGAGGCCTTGGATATGGGCCGGCGCGGGCTCCATAACGAGGCGTCGGAACTCCTCCAGACCCGACTGGCCGGCAAGGTGGACACCGACATGGACACCGCCCGACGGCTCTTCACGCTCATCTGCGCGTTGCACTGGCGAGGCTAAGCGGCGATGTCGGACGAGCCGCCGCCACTCGAGCCCGCTGCGGTCCTCTTCGCCTGCAACTTGAATTTCGTGCGCTCCCCCATGGCCACCGCGCTGCTGCGCCACCTGGCGGGAAACCGGATCTTCGTCGACTCCTGCGGCCTGCGGCGTATGCCGCCGCCTGACGAGGACGAGCCGGAGGAGCATGTGGATCCCTTCGCCGCAGCGGTGATGGCCGAGATCGACTGCGACTTGTCCACGCATCGCGCCAAGACCTTCGACGAACTGGAAGACAGCTCTTTCGACCTGGTCATCTCACTGACCCCGGAAGCGCAACACCGTGCAGTGGAACTCACCAGGGGGCGTGCGGCGGAGATCGAATATTGGCCGACCTTGGATCCGACCCTGACGGAAGGTTCGCGCGAGGCGCGGCTCGCGGCCTATCGCGAAGTCCGCGACACTCTGGCGGCCCGGATCGCGGCCCGGTTCGGGGCCTGAGCGGAGCCATCGACCTTTCGAACCGCTTCGGGCTATAGTCCGCACGCTGTTCACGGCTCGCGACCTGATCTAAAGGACGCGGGCCGCGATTTGTGTTGTGCGCTAGGGAGCCTGCATGGCGAAGGAAGAGCTTCTTGAGTTTCCGGGGACGGTCAGCGAAGTGCTGCCAAACGCCACCTTTCGGGTGAAGCTCGAGAACGACCATGAGATCATCGCCCACACCGCGGGCAAGATGCGCAAGAATCGCATCCGGGTTTCCGCGGGCGACAAGGTCCTGGTCGAGATGACGCCCTACGACCTGAGCAAGGGCCGCATCACCTTCCGCGTCCGATAGCGGAAGAGCGCTTGCCGGCGATGCCCCAGCGGCTCGTGCTGGCCTCGGCGAGCCCACGCAGGTTGCAACTCCTGCGTCAGATCGGCCTCGACCCCGATGCGGTTGTGGCCGCCGATGTGGATGAAACCCCGCAATCCAGGGAGACGCCGCGCCTTCTCGCGGTACGGCTAGCCGAGGCAAAGGCGGCGCGCGGCCGAGACCTTCATCCCACCGCCTATGTCGTGGGCGCCGACACGGTGGTCGCCGTAGGACGCCGCATCCTTCCCAAGGCGGAAGGGGAGGCGGATGGCCGCGCTTGCCTGGGCCTCCTTTCCGGCCGCGCGCATCGCGTGCTGACCGGGGTGGCCGTGGCCGCGCCCGACGGCCGGGTCGCCAGCCGGCTGGTGGAGAGCCGCGTGCGGTTCAAGCGTCTGTCGGGGAGCGAGATGGACGCCTATCTGCAATCGGGCGACGGTGTCGGCAAGGCTGGCGGCTATGCGATCCAGGGCTTGGCGGGTGCGTTCGTGACCGGTTTACAGGGATCCTACTCGGGTGTCGTCGGTCTGCCTCTGTACGAAACCATGAACCTGCTCGGCGGCCTAGGCTTCCGCCGTCCATGAGCCGGCGGCGCGCCTACCTGGATCGAGGGATTGGCGAGGTCCGCGGCGTGGTCACCCTGGATGATGCGCCCGAGCGCCTGATCGTCCGCCGGGACGGGGACGACCCCAGGCTTATGCTTGGCGCCCGTCTGGTCGCCCGGGTCTCAAGTCTCGAGCCAACACTCTCCACCGCCTTCCTGGACCTAGGCGGCGGGACCGAAGCCATCCTCCCGTACAAGACCGATGTGAAGCCCATCCGGGGACAGTCGCTAGAAATCGAAATCCGTGGCGAGCCTCGGCGTGGCAAGCTTGCCGTCGGGCGTGCGCTGGGGCCGGGGGAGGGCGCGCCGCGAATAGTCGCCTCAGCGCCTGACGTCGAGACCCAGCTCCGCTTCCTGGTACGGGACGTGGAGGTTGTCGAAGGTCGCGAGGCCCGCGCCGCCGCCGATGAGGCGGAGGCGGAGGCGCTGGAGATCCTCCACCAGATCCCCGGCGGCGGAATCCTGGCGGTCGAGCCCACCCGCGCCCTGACCGCCATCGACGTCGACCTCTCGGAACGCAAGGGAGCGGACGCCAAGCGTGTCACCCGGCAGGCGAACCTGTCTGCCCTGGCGCTGGCCGCCCGCCTTCTGCGGCTGAAGGGGCTGGGCGGTATCGTGGTGATCGACCTCGTGGGCCGCGGGCACGACGGAAATGCTCTGATGGCCGCCGCGCGCGCCGCCTTCGGGCCGGACAATCCGGGCGTCGCCATCGGCCCCGTCGGGCGTTTCGGGACCATGGAACTGTCATTGCCCCGCCGGGTCCGCCCGCTTTCCGAGGTTCTTTGCCGCGAAGACGGCCGGCTCAGCGACCGCAGCCTGGCCCTGCGCTTGATCCGTCGCCTTCAGGCCGAGGGAGAGAGCCAACCCGGAGCTCGGCTGGCCGCCGTCTGCGCCCCGGACGTTGCGCGTGAGGCCGAGCCACTCGTGGCGGAACTCGCAGAGCGGCTGGGTGCGCGGTTCGTCCTGCGGGCCGAGCCTGGCGCGCCGCGAGAACGCCTGGAGGTGGGCGCCGCGTGACAGTCACCAAATGCCCAATCTGCCAGAAGCCCGCCTCTGCGGATCATCGACCTTTCTGCTCGCGCCGTTGCGCAGATGTGGACCTCCAGCGCTGGCTCACCGGCCGATACGCGATCCCGGCCGAAGAGGACGAGAGCGGCCCCGACGACGAGGATCCTCAGAGGTGAGGCCGTTCGCTGGACTTCCGCAGGCGCCTCTTCTATAGACGCGGCTCCCGCGACGGCGGCCTTCGCCTGGGTAGCTCAGTTGGTAGAGCAGCGGATTGAAAATCCGCGTGTCGGTGGTTCGAATCCGCCCCCAGGCACCACCTTCTTTTCCATCGGTTCCCGGAGGCCCTTTATCGGCTCGCCGGCCGCTGGCCTCGACCAGCGAGTCAGTCTGTCCGCCCGCACCACGTTGCCCACATCTCCCGGTAGGCGGCTTCAAGGTTCCGGGTGAAACCTGGACCATCACAGAACGCTGAGGCCTCCAGGCGCCGGCGCAGATCGGCCCGCACCGGCGCCAAGGACGGAAGGTCCGCCGCCAGCCGGCAGGCGAGTTCGATGTAGTCTCCCATATTCTTCGCCACCCATTCCTCCAATCCCATGGTCGCCAGGATGGTGTGGCTCATCCGGCCAGACCACCGCGCGCCGCGCTGCGTGACGAGGGGGACGCCCATCCACAGGGTGTCGGCGGTCGTGGTGCAGCCGCCGAACGGGAACGGGTCCAGGGCGACATCGACCCTGTTGTAGGCGGCCAATCCCTCTGCGCGCGGTGACAGGCCCTCCATGATCAGGCGGTCGGGATCTATCCCATGATCGGCGAACTGGGCGCGCAACGACGCCTGTCCGGCCGGATCGCCGAAGGCCCAGCTTTTCAGCAGCAACCGCGAGCTTGCGGTCCGGGCCAGGATCGCCGCCCAGGCCGCCACCGTCTCGGGCCCGATCTTGGCGCGGTTGTTGAAACTGCCGAACGTGACGAAGCCGCTGGCGATTCCCGGAAATGGCGCGGTAGGGACGTGGAGTTCCGGCGGCGAATAGCAGAGGTAGCAGCCCGGCAGCCGCCGCACCGCTTCGGTGAACGTGTGGTCTTCGTCCGGCGGCGCCACACAGGCGTCCGCCAGCAGGTAGTCGATCGCCGACAGGCCGGTGGTCCCGAAGTAGCCCAGCCAGCTCGCCTGCACCGGGGCAGGCCGCGTGGCGAACAACGGTAGGCGGTTGTCGCCGGTGTGCCCGGCGAGGTCCACGAGGATGTCGATCCCGTCGCCCCGGATCATGGCGCCGGCGTCCGCGTCTGGGACGCCGGCGATCGATCGCCATTGGTCTGCGGCGCCGCGAAGCCGCTCGGTCATCTCGTCGGCGAAGGCTGAGTTGCTGTAGCAGTGGATCTCCACCTCGGCCCGATCATGGGCGCCTAGGACGCGATCCAGGAAGAAGCCCACGGGATGGGTTCGGAAATCGGCCGACACATAGCCGATGCGCAGTTTCCGCATCGGGTCGGCCTGGCTTTGGTAGCTCGGGCGGACGGCGCCTGTCTCGACCTGCCCCGCGAAAGCCCGCGCCTCGGCCAGGATGTCGGCGGCGGAGACATCGGCCAGCGAGTGGAGTGTCATGAGGAGGTTGGACCGGGCGTCCATATAGCCGGGTCGCGCGGCGATGGCCTGGCGATAGGCGAGGACGGCCTCGTCGAGGCGGCCGAGGTTCGCCAGTGCGTTGCCTGACTCATTGTGGACCTCCGCGAAGTCCGGTTTGTGATCGAGGGCCTGGCGGTAGCTGACGAGAGCTTCCTCCAGTCGCGCATCGGCCCTGAGGGCGCCGCCCTGGCTGGCGTAGGCGGCCGCCAGGCTCTCCCGGAAGGCGGCCCGATCCGGTTGCAGCTCCCGCGCCCGATGGAAGCACGCGACCGCTTCGTCCAGATGCCCGCGATCACGCAGCGCCGCGCCCAGGTTGTTGTGGACGTCGGCGAAACCCGGCTTAAGGGCGATGGCCTGGCGATAGCTGGCGAGCGCCTCGTCCCATCGCCCCAGGGCGCGAAGCGCATTGCCGAGGTTGTTGTGCGCCTCGGGATAGTCGGGCCGAAGACCCAGCAACTGTCGATAGCAGGCGACCGCCTCCTCGGCCTGTCCGGCGTCCTGGAGCAGGAGCCCCAGGTTCCCGAGGGCGCCCAGGTCGTTCGGATTCACTTTGAGGGCCTGCCGGAACGCCAGGGCCGCATCGTCGCGGCGGCCTTGATCGCGCAGTGCGTGTCCGAGGTTGTGCAGCGCCTTCACATAGTCCGGCTTCAAGCCGACCGCCCGGCGAAAGCTGGCGATGGCCTCGTCGAGGCGACCCAAGTCGTTCCACGCCGACCCGAGATTGTGGTGGTACGCGGCGTTCCCACCGTTGATCGCGACGGCTCGCTGGATCAGGTCCACCGCGATATCCGGATGCTTTGTCTGGCACGCCAGCACCCCAAGCATGTGCAGGCTGTCCGAATGGCGGGGATCGGCGGCCAGCACCTTTCGATAGTTCTGGTCGGCTTCGGCAAGGCGTCCGGCCTGATGGTGCTGCACGGCGAGGGCGAACACCTGCCGGAGCTCCGGCGAGCCGCCCGCAGGCGCGGACTTGCCCAGACTTTTGTCGGCGCGGCGTTGTTTGCGGTTCATCGCTGGGAGATCAACGTTCCTGGGGCGTGGCTAGGGGCCGGGTGAACGGGCCGCAAGCTAATGTATGGGGCCGGGACGCGCCA
>CANJKG010000137.1 GCA_947474775.1 Caulobacteraceae bacterium
ATCGACGAGATCGACAAGGCCGACATCGAATTCCCCAACGACCTCCTGCAGGAGCTCGATCGGATGGAGTTCTACGTCTACGAGACCGACGAGACGATCAAGGCGGTCGTCCGACCCATCGTGCTGATCACCTCCAACAACGAGAAGGAGTTGCCGGACGCCTTCCTGCGCCGCTGCTTCTTCCACTACATCCGCTTCCCCGAGGCCGAGACGATGAACGAAATCGTCGAGGTGCACTATCCCGGGATCAAGCAGAAGCTGGTCGGCGAGGCGCTGCGCATCTTCTATGACATGCGCAAGGTGCCGGGCCTGAAGAAGAAGCCGTCGACGTCTGAGCTTCTGGACTGGCTCAAGCTCCTGATGGTCGAGGACATCGGCGAGGAGGTTTTGAAGGAGCGCGATCCCACCAAGCTGATCCCGCCCCTCCACGGCGCCCTGCTGAAGAACGAGCAGGACGTCCACCTGTTCGAGCGCCTCGCCTTCCTGGCGCGCCGCGAAGGGGCCCGGCCGGGGCAATAGATCTGATCCTTCTCCCCGTGCGGGAGAAGGAGCTCTTGTCTCAGGCCTTCTGCACCTCCACGACCTTATAGGTCAGCGGCCGGCCGTCCTCGTCGGTGACGGTGACGTACTCGCCCACTGCGAAGCGGTGCTCACCCAGGCGGTGCAATGGCTCGTCGTCGGCGACGTCGTCCTCGTCGTAGTCGAAGAACCAGCGCTGCCCCCGCCGGGCCAGCTTGCCGTCGGTCGGGTCCTCGTCGGGGGCGAAGCGGCGCACCGTGCAGGCGTCCTTGGCCTTGGAATAGGCCGCTTCGTCCAGGTGGCCGTCGTCGGTCAGGGGCGCGGTCAACGAATACCCGCGGTGGTCGTCGCCGCCGGCGAATTCCGTGCCGGGGTTGCGGGCGAGACGCATCACGATGCGCGACAGGGGCATGAACTTCACCTTTGACCTAGTGGGACAGGAACAGGGACGGCTGATCGGAATTCAGCAGGGTGCGGGTGGTTCCGCCGAAGATGAATTCCTGCAGCCTGGGGTGGCCGAACGCGCCGGCGACCAGGATGTCGGCGCCGACCCGTTTGACGGCGTCGAGCAGCAACGGCGCGGCGTCGCCGCTGTCTCGCATGACCTCAAGGTCGGCCGCCAGGCCGCGGGCGGCGTAATAGGCCTGAAGCCGCGCCGGATCGAAGCTGCGGGCGCTGGCCTTGGGCGCGGCCACGATCACCACCTTGGCCGCCTTCTCCAGCATCGGCAGGGCCAGGCGTGCGGCGCGGGAGGCCTCCTTGCCGCCGTCCCAGGCCACCGCCACCACCCCGCCCATCTTGACCCCTTCGCGGGCGATCAGGACCGGCCGCTGCTCGTCGGCCACCATCTGCTGGAAGGCTTCGGCCAACGGACCGCGCCCGCGCGCCGGATCGCTGGTGAACACCACCACGTCCGACAGCCGGCTCTCGGCGGACAGGCCCGCCCACACCGGAGTCTGCAGGGAGATGAACCGCTTCTTGCCGTAGGCGCTGGAGTCCAGGGCGGCGCTGGCGTTCTTTTCGCCGGCCGCGGTGGCTTCGCGCAGAGATTCCAAGGCCGTCGTCTGAACCCCGCCCAGAAAGCCTTCGCCCATCCACGGCATGACGTCGGCCACGTCGGCGGGAGTGTAGACGCCCGCGACCTCGGCCCCGAACGGCTCGGCCAACATCACCGCCGCGGCCACCGCCGCCTTGTCGCCCTGCCCCCCTGACAAGGGGGCCATTATCCTAGCCCAGCTCATATCTCCGCCCTTCCTTGCGTGTGAACATAGACCGTGCGTGGTTGCTCACGTTGATATTTGTCTGGTCCTGGGTCAGTTCACACCTCGACTGTGGAGGGAATGCGCGGGTGAGGAAAGGGCTGCATCGCCGAACGCGCGAGCCGCGAGCCTGGCAGCGCATGCTTTCGGGCCGCCGGCTGGACCTGCTCGACCCCTCGCCGATGGATATCGAGGTCGAGGATATCGCCCACGGCCTGGCCCGCGTGGCGCGCTGGAACGGCCAGACGTTGGGCGAGCACGCCTTCTCCGTGGCCCAGCATTCGGTGGTGGTGGAGGAGATCGTCGCCCACATCCAGCCGGGCATCGAGCCCCGCTGGCGCCTGGCCGCCCTGCTGCACGACGCCTCGGAATATGTGATCGGCGACATGATCTCGCCGTTCAAGGCGGCGCTGGGGGTGGACTATCGCAAGTTCGAGGATCGGCTGGAGAACGCGATCCACGTTCGCTTCGGCCTGCCCGCCAGGACGCCGGCCGAGGTGAAGACGCTGATCAAGACCGCTGACCGGGCCTGCGCCTTCTTCGAGGCGATCCAGCTCGCCGGGTTCAGCCACGCCGAGGCGCTGGACCTGTTCGGCGCCCCGCCGGCCGGCTACACCCTGCATATCGAGCCGCTGCCGCCGTCGCAGGCCCAGGAGCGCTACCTCCACCGGTTCCACACCCTCTCCGAGGCCGCGGGCTACAGCTCCGTCGCCTCGGCCTTCGACACGGAGTGACCGTGGAGACCGCCGTCGTCATCGGACTATCGGCCGTGGTGGCGGCGATTCAGGAGGCGGAGGCCGTGGTGCTGACCGTCCGGTCGCGCAATCCCGCCGATGACGGCGCGGCCAGCCTGCCCTTCGGCCCCTTCGATCCCGAGGGCCACCGGACGTTCGAACTCGCGCTGCGCGCCTTCGTGACCCAGCAGACCCGGTTCCGGCTGGGCTATGTGGAGCAGCTCTACACCTTCGGCGACCGGGGCCGCGACGCGCCGGTGGCCGACATGGGCGACCAGTCGCCGGCCCGGGTGATCTCGGTGGGCTACCTGGCGCTGGCGCCGGCCATGCCCGACACAGGCGCCCCGGATTCCGAGTGGCAGCCCTTCTCCCGCTTCTTCCCCTGGGAGGACTGGCGCGATGGCCGGCCGGCGGCGCTCGCGGCCATCGGGGCGGCGCTCGGCCGTTGGGCGGCGGGCGTGGAGGAGCGGATGGCGCGCGCGCGCCTGCTCTTCGCCCTCGATGGCGCGCCCTGGAACGAGGAGCGTGTGCTGGAGCGCTACGAGCTGATCTACGAGGCCGGGCTCGTGCAGGAAGCCGCCCGCGACCGGGGCGAACCTGCGGCGTCCGCCTCCGACGAGCTGGCCGCGGCGCTCGGCCAACCCATGGTCTCCGACCACCGCCGCATCCTGGCCACGGCGTTGAGCCGCCTGCGCGGCAAGCTGAAGTACCGCCCGGTGGTATTCGAACTGATGCCCGAGGCCTTCACCCTGTCGGCCCTGCAACGCGCCGTGGAGGCCATCGCCGGCGTGCCCCTGCACAAGCAGAACTTCCGCCGCGCCCTGGAGCGCGCCGAGCTGGTGAAGGGCCTGGGCCGCGTCGATACGGACACCGGCGGCCGCCCGGCCGAGCTGTTCCGCTTCAGGCGTGAAATCCTGGGCGCGCGGCCGGTGTCGGGGCTCAGCCTGCCGCTGTTGAGGGAATAACGGTATCCTTCTCCCGCAAGGGAGAAGGACCTTTTCAGCGGTCCTTCTCGCGCTCGCCGATGGCCGCCTGAGCCGCCGCCAGCCTGGCGATCGGCACGCGGTAGGCCGAGCAGCTCACGTAATCCAGGCCGATAGTCTCGCAGAACTGGATCGAGGCCGGGTCGCCCCCGTGCTCGCCGCAGATGCCCAGCTTGATGCCGGATCGCACCGCGCGGCCCCGCTCGACGGCGATGCGGATCAGGTCGCCGACGCCTTCCTGGTCGAGGGTCACGAACGGGTCGCGCTCGAAGATGCCCTTGTCGATGTAGGCGTTGAGGAATCGGCCGCTGTCGTCGCGGCTGACGCCGAAGGTGGTCTGGGTCAGGTCGTTGGTGCCGAAGGAGAAGAACTCGGCGTGCTCGGCCAGGTCGCCGGCCCGGATGGCCGCGCGCGGCAGCTCCACCATGGTGCCCACCAGATATTCGATCGTGACGCCCTTCTCGGCGATGACTTCCCTGGCCGTGCGGTCGGTCAGTTCACGGAGGAATTTCATCTCCTCGCCCTTGGCCACCAGCGGGTGCATGATCTCCGGGATCGGTGCGGGCTTGCCGCCGGCCGCCACCTCGCAGGCCGCCTCTATGATGGCGCGCACCTGCATCTCGTAGATCTCCGGATAGGAGACCCCCAGGCGGCAACCGCGGTGGCCCAGCATGGGGTTCACCTCGTGCAACTCCTTGGCGCGGCGCAGCAGCTTGTCGGCGTCCAGCCCGGTGGCCTGGGCCACCGCCGCCACCTCCTCGGCTGTGTGCGGCAGGAACTCGTGCAGCGGCGGGTCCAGCAGCCGGATGGTCACCGGCAGACCCTCCATGATCCCGAACAGCTGCACGAAGTCGGCCCGCTGCATGGGCAAGATCTTGGCCAGCGCCGTGCGCCGCCCGCCCTCGTCGTCGGCCAGGATCATCTCGCGCACGGCGGCGATCCGGCCGGGATCGAAGAACATGTGCTCGGTGCGGCACAGGCCAATGCCCTCGGCGCCGTACTGCCGCGCGGTCTGGGCGTCGATGGCGGTCTCGGCGTTGGCGCGGACCTTCAGCCGGCGGACCTTGTCGGCCCAGGTCATCAGGGTGCCGAAATCGCCGGACAGCTCCGGCTCGACCATCTTGGCCGCGCCTTCCAGCACTTCGCCGGTGGAGCCGTCGATGGTGATCACCTGGTGGGCCCGGATCGTGCGCCCGCGCGCCCGGAACTCGCCGGCCGCCGCGTCGATGTGGATTTCCCCCGCGCCGGAGACGCAGGGTCGGCCCATGCCGCGCGCCACCACGGCGGCGTGGCTGGTCATGCCGCCCCGGGCGGTGACGATGCCGCGCGCCGCGTCCATGCCGCGGATGTCCTCGGGAGAGGTCTCCTCGCGCACCAGGATCACGGCCTCGCCGGCCGCGCCCAACAGCACCGCCTCCTCGGCCGAGAACACCACCTTGCCGGTGGCCGCGCCGGGCGAGGCCGGCAGGCCGGTGGCGATCACGTCGCGGGCGCTGGCCGGGTCGATGGTCGGGTGCAGCAATTGGTCGAGCGAGGCCGGCTCGACGCGCATCACCGCCTCCTCGTGGCCGATCACACCCTCGGCGGCCAGGTCGACGGCGATCTTCAGGGCGGCCTTGGCGGTACGCTTGCCGTTGCGGGTCTGCAGCATGTAGAGCCGCCCGCGCTCCACCGTGAACTCGATGTCCTGCATGTCGCGGTAGTGGGTCTCAAGGCGGCCGACCACCGCCTTGAACTCGGCGAACACCTCCGGCATCGCCTCCTCCATGGAGGCCTGCCTGTCGCCCATCTCCTCGCGGGAGGCCTTGGTCAGGGCCTGCGGCGTGCGGATACCGGCCACCACGTCCTCCCCCTGGGCGTTGATCAGGAACTCGCCGTAGAGCTTCGCCTCGCCTGTCGAGGGGTTGCGCGTGAAGGCCACGCCGGTGGCCGAGGTCTGGCCCATGTTGCCGAACACCATGGACTGGATGTTGACCGCCGTGCCCCAGCTTTCGGGGATGTCGTGCATGCGCCGGTAGAACTTCGCCCGGTCGTTCATCCAGCTGGCGAACACCGCGCCCACCGCGCCCCACAGCTGGGCCTGCGGATCCTGCGGGAAGGCCTCGCCCAGGTCGCGCTGCACGGCGGCCTTGTAGTCGCGGACCACGTCCTCCCAGTCCTCGGCCGAGAGCGCGGTGTCGACGGTGACGTCCAGGCGCTCCTTATGCTCGTCGAGAATCTCCTCGAACATGTGGTGGTCCAGGTCGAGGACCACGTTGGAGTACATCTGGATGAAGCGGCGATAGCTGTCGAAGGCGAAGCGCCGGTCGCCGGCGAGCTCGGCCAGGCCCTCCACGGTCTGGTCGTTGAGGCCGAGGTTGAGGACGGTGTCCATCATCCCGGGCATCGAGGCCCGCGCGCCCGACCGCACCGAGACCAGCAGCGGGTTGGCCGGGTCGCCGAAGGTCTTGCCGGTGATCTTCTCCACCTGGGCGAGGCCCGCCGCCACCTGGGCCGTCAGGTCGGCCGGATAGGTCTTGCCGTTGGCGTAGTAGTGGACGCAGGCCTCGGTGGTGATGGTGAACCCCGGCGGCACCGGCAGCCCCAGCGAAGACATCTCCGCCAGGTTGGCCCCCTTGCCGCCCAGCAGGTCCTTCATCGAGGCGTCGCCGTCGGCTCCGCCGCCACCGAAGGCGTAGACCCAGCGCGTATCCACAGCAGTCGTCATGGTCATCCCGTCACCTGGCCGAAATCGGCCACCCGGCCCATGGCGTCGCGCACCTGGGCGAGCAGCCGCAGCCGGTTGTCCCGCTCCTCTGGCACATCGGAGTTCACCAGAACCTTATCGAAAAAGGCGTCCACCGGTCCGCGCAGCGCCGAGAGGGACCGCATGGCGGCCTGGAAATCCTCCGCCGCGAGAGCCATGTCCAACCTGCCCGCCTCGCCCGCCAGAGACTCGATCAGCGCCGCCTCTTCCGCGGGCGCGCCGCCCATAGCCTTAGGCGCGCCGTCGGGAAGCGCACCCTTCTTCTCCTCGGCCTTGAGGATGTTCACCGCCCGCTTGTAGCCGGCCAGCAGGTTCGCCCCGTCCTCGGTCCCGAGGAATTCGCCCAGCGCCTTCACCTTGGCCACGATCCGCACCAGGTCGTCGTCGCCCAGCGCGAAGACAGCGTCGACGAGGTCGTGCCGTTGGCCCTCATCGCGCAGCTGCACCTTCAGGCGGTCGGCGAAGAACGCCAGCAGGTCGTCCGACGCGAACTTGCGCAGCGGTAACCGCGTGCGCGTCTCCAGCACGATGCGGATCACGCCCAGGGCCGCCCGGCGCAGGGCGAACGGGTCTCGCGATCCGGTGGGCTTCTCGTCGATGGCGAAGAAGCTCACCAGGGTGTCCAGCTTGTCAGCCAGCGATACCGTCGCCGCGACTGACTGGACCGGCACGGAGTCCGCCGGGCCCTGCGGCTTGTAGTGGTCGCGGATGGCGTCGACGACCCCGGGGTCCAGGCCCTCCTTCGCCGCGTAGTAGCCGCCCATCACGCCTTGCAGCTCGGGGAACTCGCCCACCATGCCGGTCCCAAGGTCGGCCTTGCAGAGGCGCCCGGCCAGCACCGCATGCGCCTTGGTCTCGGCGTCGTTGCGGAGATAGGGCGCAAGTTCGCCGGCCAGGGCCTCGATCCGCTCCACCCGCTGGCGCATCGTCCCCAGCTTGGCGTGGAAGGTGACGCCCCCCAGCTTCTCCAGCCGGGCCTCCAGGGTCGTGCGTTGGTCCTCGGTCCAGAAGAAGCGGGCGTCGGAGAGGCGCGCCGAGAGCACCTTGGCGTTGCCGAGCGCGATCGTCGTCCCGCCGTCCTTGGCTGCGATATTGGCCACGGTGATGAAGTGGGGCGCCAGCGTCCCGGTCTGCGGATCGCGGACGGCGAAATAGCGCTGGTGGACCCGCATGGAGGTGCGGATCACCTCGGCCGGCAGGTCCAGGAACGCCGGGTCCATGTCGCCCATCACCGGCACGGGCCACTCGGCCAGGCCGGCCACCTCGTCCAGCAGGCCCTCGTCCTCCACCAGCTCGAGGTTGCGCGCGAAGCAGAGCGTCCGGGCGGCCTCGATAATCCGCGCCTTGCGCTCGTCGGCGTCGAGCACGACGGAATTGGCGGACAGCGCGTCCTGGTAGCTCTCGAAGTCCTTGGCCCGGATCGCCTTGCGCGAGCCCATGAAGCGGTGGCCCTCGGTCAGGTCGCCGCTGGCGATCCCCTCGATCTCGAACGGCACGATCTCGCCGCCGAACACGCACAGGATGCGCTTCAGGGGCCGCACCCAGCGCAACTTGCTGGTCCCGGAGATCATCGACTTGGGCCAGGGGAAGGCGCGCACGGTGGCGTCCACCGCCTCGGCGACAATCTCGGCCACCGGACGGCCGGCCTTGTGCAGGTGGGCGAACCAGACGCCGTCCTTCTCCACCAGCTTGTCGCGGGTCAGGCCCGTGGCGCGCAGGAAGCCCTCGATGGCCTGGTCCGGCGCGCCGACGCGGGGGCCCTTGCGGTCCTCGTGCCGGTCCGGCTGGCGCTCCGGCAGGCCCTCGGCCACCAGCGTCAGGCGCCGTGGCCCGGCGAAGGTCTTCAGCGCCTCCGGCGCCAGCCCCTCGGCCGCCAGCTTCTCGCGCATCAGCCGCTCGAGATCGCGCGCGGCGGCGGCCTGCATCCGCGCGGGGATTTCCTCGGAGAACAGTTCGAGCAGGAGCTGGGGCATCAGCGGACTTCAGGCTCGAGCGGGGTGGGCGCGAGACCTTCGCGGAACTGCCGGGCCGTCTCTTCGTCGGCGGTTTCGATGAGCGCGCGCGTGGTGAACTGGCCAAAGCACTGTCCGGCCTTGCAGTAGGTCCAATCGACGATCCGGGAGATGTCGGCGGTTACAATCTGGCCCTCGTGCAGGCCCGAGACGGCTTGCGGCTCATTCGTCACCCAGCCCCGCACTTCCTTGTCGTTATGCGCTTCCACCGCTACCCACAGATACTCGACACCTCGCCCATCCGAGGTCGGAAAGCCGATCTTCACCAAGCGTCCCGCGATAGCCGGGTCACCGCTATCGATCTTGGCCCAAAACCGCGGAAGCGTTGCCTGGGCCTCCTTCTTGGCGGCTTCCATCTTCGGCTGACCCGCGGGTGTCCGTATGGCGTCAGCCTGCGAACAGCCAGCGACGGCAAGCATCAAAACGGCGAGTGTGAGGACGCGCATCACGCCGCCTCGTCCTGGCTGCTGACCCAGGCTTCCGCGCAGGCTTTGCACAGGTCGCGGATGCGGCCGATGTAGCTCTGGCGCTCGGCCACGGCGATGGCCCCGCGGGCGTCCATGATGTTGAACAGGTGGCTGGCCTTCAGGACGTGGTCGTATGCCGGCAGCGCCAGGGGCAGCCCCTGGCGGCCCTTGTGGCCGAGGATGCGCGGCACCTCCCGCTCCATGTCCTCGAACTGACGCTTCAGGGTCGCCACGTCGG
>CANJKG010000138.1 GCA_947474775.1 Caulobacteraceae bacterium
CTTCAAGGGCACCCGCTTCACCAACGCCCACGAGACCCTGATCTGGGCGGCCAAGAGCCGCGGCGGGCGACGTTACACCTTCAACTACGACGCCATGAAGATGGCCAATGACGAGCTGCAGATGCGCTCCGACTGGACCCTGCCACTGTGCACCGGCGAGGAGCGGCTGAAGGACGAGACCGGCCAGAAGGCGCACCCGACCCAGAAGCCCGAGGCCCTGCTGCACCGGGTGATCCTGGCCTCCACCCGGCCGGGTGACCTGATCCTCGACCCGTTCTTCGGCACCGGGACGACGGGCGCGGCGGCCAAGCGGCTCGGCCGGCGCTATATCGGCATCGAGCGGGACGAGGGCTATGCGAAGCTCGCCAAGGCGCGGATCGCCAAGGTGGTCCCGGCCACCGCCGAGGAGATGGCGGTCACCGGCTCCAGGAAGTCCGAGCCGCGCATCCCGTTCGGCCAGATCGTCGAGGCGGGGCTGCTGCGCCCGGGCGACACTCTCTACTGCTCCAAGGGCCGCAACGCCGCCCGAGTTCGGGCCGACGGCAGCCTGAGCGTGGGCGAGCTGTCGGGCTCGATCCACAAGGTCGGCGCGATGGTGCAGTCTGCGCCGGCCTGTAACGGCTGGACCTACTGGCATTTCAAGTCGGACAAGGGCCTGGCGCCCATCGACGTGCTGCGGGCCAGGGTGCGCGGCGCCGCCGTCATCTGACGGCCCCTAAAGCACGGTGCTCGTGGGCTAAAGGAGGCCGCTAAGTCCCGCCCGGGCGGCCTTCAGGAAGACACTGGGCAGGGCGTCGAGACCCGCCCGCTTCGTCCAGATGGCGTCACTCGCCTCGCCCTCCGCCCGGAACAGCCGCAGGGTGAGCGAGAAGTGAGTGAAGACGTGCTCGATCTCGCCCGCGGGCCGCCAGTCGGCCTCCAGGGGCGCGGCGGCGCTGGCTTCGGCGTCGGTGAGCGGCTTCGCGCCCCACTCGGTGGTCGGCAGGGCGAGCATGCCCCCCAGGAGGCCCTTCGGCGGACGGCGTACAAGCGCCACCTCGTCGCTTCGGGTCAGGATGTAGGCGGCGCCGTGGCGGCGCGGCCGATCGGCTTTCGGCGACCTGCGGGGGTAGG
Organism: Caulobacteraceae bacterium; assembly: GCA_947474775.1. Lineage (GTDB taxonomy): Bacteria > Pseudomonadota > Alphaproteobacteria > Caulobacterales > Caulobacteraceae > Phenylobacterium. Next base: position 1,114 of record CANJKG010000138.1, read on the forward strand.
TCTCCGGCGCGCCGGTCGCGAGGGCGGCGCAGTGGGACGACACCGGACAGCGGTCGCACAGCGGCTGGCGAGGGCGGCAGATGACGGCGCCCAGGTCCATCAGCGCCTGGGCCCAGTCGCCGGGGCGTTCCCTGCGGATCAGGGCGGCCGCCAGGCGTTTGAGCTCCGGCTTGGCCTCGGGGAGCGGCGCTTCCACAGCGAACAGGCGCGCCATCACCCTCTCCACATTGCCGTCGACCACATTGGCGGGCCGGTCGAAAGCGATGGCCGCCACGGCCGCGGCGGTATAGGGGCCGAAACCCGGCAGCGCCCGCAGGCCCTTCTCCGTGTCCGGGAAGACGCCGCCATGATCGCTGGCGACCGCACGGGCGCAGGCCAGCAGGTTGCGGGCGCGGGCGTAGTAGCCGAGGCCCGCCCATGCGGCCATGACCTCGCCGTCCTCCTCGGCCGCCAGGGCCGAGACGGTGGGCCAGCGGGCCGCGAACTTCAGGAAGTAGGGCGTGGCGTGGGGTACGGTGGTCTGTTGCAGCATCACCTCCGACAGCCACACCCGGTAGGGCCCGGCGCGGCGGGCGGCGCCCGGCGGCGCGCGCCAGGGCAAGTCGCGGGCGTGGGCGTCGTACCAGGCGAGCAATTGGGCGCGGAGGGCGGCGGTGGTCACCGTTTCCTCTTAGCGTGCGGTCGCGCGGACGGATATGATCGGCCATGCCCCGGCGAAGCCTGCCCACCTTCCAAGACGCCGCCCGGATCCTCGGCGAGAAACGCACCCGCCCCGTGCGCCGTCCGCCGCCGCCGGCTGGCAAGTCGCTGGCGCCGCTGCTGCGCGACCTGGACAAGAAGTTCGGCCAGGGCGCGGGCGCGCTGGTCGCCCGCTGGCGCGAGGTGGTGGGCCCCGAAATCGCCAAGCGCACCCAGCCGGTGAAGCTGGTGAAGGGCCGCAACGGCGGGCCCTCGTCCCTGGAGATCCGTGTGGCCGGGCCGAGCGCCGCCATAATCCAGCACCAGGCCCATGACATCCTGGCCCGCGTGAACCTGTTCCTGGGGGCTGAGGCGGTGCAGAAGCTGCGGATCGTGCAGGGACCCTTGCGCGTCCAGGCCGCCGCGCCGCCGCCCCGGCGGCCGAAGCCGCTCGACGCCGCCGAGGAAGCCAGGCTGGCCGAGGGCCTTTCGCGTGCTACGGACGGCCCCCTGAAGGACGCCCTGATGTCGCTAGGGCGCGGGGTGATGCGGCGAGGCGGATAAGTGACCCTGGCCCGCCGCACGCCGCATCGGGGCCCAAGTGTCGGTCCTGTGTGCCACGGCCAGGGAATCGGGCTTTAATCAATCATTAGGACTTGGAAAGGTCGTCCGAGATGTCGAACCACAGCCGCCGCCTACTGCTGATCGGGGCTCTCATGGGGAGCCTGGCGCTCGCAGGTTGCAACAAGGGCGGAACCGCCGGCCCCGCCGAGGGCGACATGAGCCTGGGCGATCCCAAGGCCAAGGTGAAGGTGGTGGAGTACGCCTCCGCCAGCTGCAGCCACTGCGCGAGCTTCAACAACGACGTCATGCCGGCGTTCAAGGCCAAGTACATCGACACCGGCAAGGTGCACTACACGCTCAAGGAGTTCCTCACGCCGCCGACCCCGGTGGCGGCGGCGGGCTTCCTGATCGCCCGCTGCGCCGGCAAGGACAAGTACTTCACCGTCCTCGATTCCATATTCAAGAACCAGGCGGAGATGTTCCAGACCGGCGATTTCCGCGGCGGCCTGCTGCGCATCGCCCAGTCGGCCGGGATGACCGAAGAACAGTTCAACGCCTGCACCACCGACGAGGCGGCGATCAAGGCCCTGGACGAGCGCGTCACGCGGGCCGTCAAGGAAGACGGCATCACCGGGACGCCCACGCTGATGGTCAACGGCAAGAAGGTCGGCGAGGGTGATGTGACCCTGGAGCAACTGGACGCAGCCATCGCGGCGGCGTCCCGGTAGCCGTGGGCGGGCTCCTCCGACATCTGGGCGCCCTCGTCCTGGCTCTGGCTGTCTTCGGGACGCCGGGGCTGGCGGCGGCGCTTCCGGATGCGATGAGCATGGGCAGTCCCAGGGCCAGGGTGGTGGTGGAGGAATACGCCTCGCCCACCTGTTCGCACTGCGCCCGGTTCAATGAGGAGGTCTTCCCGGCCTTCAAGAAGAAGTACGTGGACACCGGCAAGGTCCGCTACGTGATCCACGAGTTCGTCACCGCCCCGCCGGATGCGGCGGCGATGAGCTGGCTGATGGCCCGCTGCGCCGGGCCCAAACAGTACTTCGCGGTGATCGACGCGGTCATGCGCAGCCAGTCCCGCTGGCAGGCCGGCCAGATCCGCGGCGTGCTGAAGGAGATCGGCATGGCCCACGGCCTGACCGACGCCCAGGTCGAGGCCTGCGTCCGCGACGAGAACGCCCAGGCCGCGCTGCAGAAACGCATGGACAACGCCATGTCCCAGCGCGGGATCGACGCCACGCCGACGTTCTACGTCAATGGCGTGCTGCTCAAGGCCGGTGAGGTGACGCTCGAGGAACTGGACGCGGCCATAGCGGCGGCGGCCAAGGGCCGGAAGAAGTAGAGGAGCGCGAGGACCCCGTGCACTTCCAGCGGCTGCGTCTGGCGGGCTTCAAGTCCTTCGTCGATGCGACGGAGTTCCGGATCGAGCCCGGGGTCACTGGCGTGGTCGGACCCAACGGCTGCGGCAAGTCCAACCTGCTGGAAGCGCTGCGCTGGGTGATGGGCGCCAATTCCGCCAAGGCCATGCGGGCCGGCGGCATGGACGACGTGATCTTCGCCGGCGCCGCCAACCGTCCCTCTCGCAACCACGCCGAGGTCTCGCTGACCATCGACAACGGTGATCGCCGGGCACCGGCCGCCTTCAACGACCATCCTGTGATCGAGGTGGTGCGGCGGATCGACCGCGGGGCGGGCTCCACCTACAAGATCAACGGCCGCGAGGTGCGCGCCCGCGACGTGCAGCTCTTGTTCGCCGACGCCTCGACGGGGTCCAACTCGCCCGCCCTGGTGCGGCAGGGACAGATTTCCGAGCTGATCGCCGCCAAGCCGCAGAACCGCCGGCTGATCCTGGAAGAGGCGGCCGGGGTCTCGGGCCTGCATTCGCGCCGCCACGAGGCGGAGCTGCGGCTGCGGGCCGCTGACGTCAACCTCACCCGCCTGGACGATGTGGCCGGCGAGCTGGAGGCGTTGCTCACCCGGCTGAAACGCGAGGCGCGCCAGGCCGAGCGCTACAAGAAGCTGTCCGCCGAGATCCGCGCCCTGCAAGGCGCCGTGCTCTACGCCCGCTGGGCGGAGGCCAGGGACGCCGCCGAGCGCCTGGCCGCCGAGGCCGCCGCCGCCGCGCGAGCGGTGGACGAGACGGCGGGGCGGGCCGCCGCGGCGACGACGGCGGCCGCGGAAGCCGAAGCTGCGATCAAGCCGCTGCGCGAGGCCGAGACCATCGCGGCGGCCATTCTGCACAAGCTGGCCATCGACAAGGACCGGCTGGACCGGGAAGCCGAGGCCCACGCCGCCGAGTTGCAGCGCCTGGCCGATGACATCGGGCGGATCGACGCGGACGCGGCCCGCGAGGCCCATATCGTGGAGGACGCCGCCGGCGCCCTGGCCCGTCTGGCGGAGGACATCGCCGCGGTGGAGGCCGCCATCGCCGCCGCCCCTGAGCGCGGGCCCGAGCTGGCCGTCGCCGCCCAGGCCGCCGAGGCGGCCCGCGCCGCCGCAGAGGCCGGGGTCGAGGCCCTGGCCGCCGAGGCCGCCGCCGACGCCGCCCGCCGCGAGGGCGAGGCGACCCGGGTGGAAGAGGCCAAGGGCCGCGTCGCCCGCACCCGCCGGGCGCTGGACCAGGTGCGCCAGGAGCGCCTGGCCCTGGGCGTGATCGCCAGTCCGCAGGCCCAGGCCGCGCGCGCCGCCGTGACCGCCGCGGAAGGCGCGCTGGCCGAGGCCCGCGCCCGGCTGGATGCGGCCGAGGAGACCAGGAGCGCGGCGACCGCCGAGGAGGCCCGGGCCCGCGACGCCGCCCGCAAGCTGGAGGAACAGGTGGGCCGGCTGGTGGCCGAGGCCCGCGCGCTGGCCGCCCTGGCGGCCCAGTCCCGGCGCAGCGGGTTCGCCCCGGCGCTGGAGGCCGTGGCGCCCGACCGGGGCTATGAGAAGGCCCTGGCCGCCGCCCTGGGCGACGACCTGGACGCAGCCCTGGATCCGGCCGCGCCGGCCTACTGGGGCGGCCGCGAGGCGCCGGCGCCGGTATGGCCGCAGGGGGTTACGCCGCTGGCGGGGTTGGTGAAGGCGCCCGGCGTGATGTCGGCGCGGCTGGCCTATGTGGGCCTGGTGGAGCCGCCCGACGGGGACCGTCTGCAGGGCCAGCTGTCGCCGGGATGCCGACTGGTGTCGCAGGCCGGCGACCTGTGGCGCTGGGATGGCTTCACGGCGCGCGCCGACGCGCCAAAGCCCGCCGCCATCCGCCTGGAGCAGAAGACCCGCCTCGGCGAGGTGGAGACCGAGATCGAGAAACTGGAGCCGGCGGCCAAGGCCGCGCGGGCCGCCGCCGCCGCCGCCGCCGCCAGCCTGGTGGCCACCGAGGAGGCGCTGAAGGCGGCCCGCCGCGAGACTCCCGGCCTGGAGCAGGCCGCCGCAAATGCGCGCGCCACGCTGGAGCGGCTGGACCGCGACGCCGCCCGCAAGGAGGCGCACGCCGCCTCCCTGGACGACCTGATCCGCCGGTTCGAGGCCGAGCTCGCTGAGCACGAGGCCGCACTGGCCGCCGCCGTGGAAAGCTGCGCGGCCGGGGATGGCCGGGTGCTCGAGGAGCGGCTGGCCGCCGCCCGCGCCGCCGCCGGGCCCGCGCGGGAAGCAGCCGCCGCCGCCCGCGCCGCCCTGGACGCAGAGTTGCGCGAGCGGGAGGGCCGCGTGCGCCGTCTTGAGGCGCTGAGCCGCGATCGCGACGACTGGAGCCGCCGCTCGCAGGCCGCCGCCCGGCGCATCGACCAACTGACCCAGGGTCGCGCCAAGGCGCATGCGGAGCTGGACAGGATCCGCGCCGCGCCGGCCACCCTGGACAGCCGCCGCGAAAGCCTGCTGGACGAACTGGCCGCGGCCGAGGCGCGGCGGGCGAAGTCATCCGACGCCCTGGCCGGCGCCGAACACGCCCGGGCCGCGGCCGACCGGGCCCTACGCGCCGCCGAGACCGCCGCCTCCGAAGCCCGCGAGGGCAGGGCCAGCTTCACCGCCCACGCCGAGGCCGCCGCCCAGCGCCTGGAGGAGGTGAGCGCCCAGATCCGCGAGACCGCGCGCATCGAGCCGGAGGAGCTGGCGCGCAAACTGGCCGACGAGGCCGTGGCCATCCCCGCCGACGCCGGCGGCATGGAAGGCCACCTCTACAACCTGGAGCGCCAGCGCGACGCCATCGGCCCGGTCAACCTGCGCGCCGAGGACGAGGCGGCCGAGCATGCCGCGCGCCTGGAGATCCTGCAGTCCGAGCGAGCCGACCTCACCGGCGCTATCACGCGCCTGCGCCAGGGGATCGACGAGCTGAACGGCGAGGGCCGCGAGCGGCTGCTGGCGGCGTTCGGGATCATCAACGAGCACTTCAAGGCGCTCTTCCAGGCGCTTTTCGAGGGCGGCCAGGCGGAACTACGGCTGGTGGAATCCGACGACCCGCTGGAGGCCGGCCTGGAGATCTACGCCTGCCCGCCGGGCAAGCGGATGGCGACCATGAGCCTGATGAGCGGCGGCGAGCAGGCGCTGACCGCCGCGGCCCTGATCTTCGCGGTGTTCCTGGCCCAGCCGGCGCCGATCTGCGTGCTGGACGAGGTGGACGCGCCGCTCGACGACGCCAACGTCGACCGCTTCTGCCGGCTGCTGGACGAGATGCGCCGGCGCACCCAGACCCGCTTCATCGCCATCACCCACAATCCGGTGACCATGGCCCGTATGGATAGGCTGTTCGGCGTGACCATGGCCGAGCGCGGGGTCTCCCAACTGGTGTCGGTGGACCTCCGTCAGGCCGAAGCCATCGCCGCGCAGTGATCACCAGCCGAGTGATCCCCAAGCCATTTGGTCGCGACAGGATAAAATGGTAGTATTTTCAGAGGTTTAAAAGGGTTCCGGGCTACCTTGACGCGCCGCAGCACGGTCTATAGGTTCCGCGCGACCTGAAGCCCCCGCCGTGGCGGCGACGTGGCGGTCGTAAGGCCATCCCACGCATGCCCCGCAAGCATCAGCCCGAGATCGAGGCCAGAAGCCTCGATCAGCGGCTCGAAGCAGCGGAGGCGGCCCAGGACCGGCGGGCGAGCGGCGCTTCCCATCGGGCCATGGCGCAGGGTTACCGCTTCCTCGGGGAAGTGGTTGGCGGGGTGTTGATGGGGGCCGGCCTTGGCTGGCTTTTGGATCGCTTCGCCGGCACGGCGCCCCTGGGACTGGTCTTCGGACTACTGGGCGGAACCGGGCTTTCCATCTTCGCGGCGGTGCGAACCGCGGCGCGGAAGACCAAGGAAGAGACGGCGAAGGCCGGGCCGATGCCCAGCGTTCCCGACGACGAGGACGAGGATTAGGTGGCCGAACAGCCCGAAATCGATCCGATGCACCAGTTCCTGATCCACAAGATCTGGGACGGGCCGACCTTCCAGCTCGGCGGGCTGACGGTGGACATGTCGATCACCAATTCGGTGGCCAGCATGATCGCCGGCGCCGTCATCCTGGTGGTGTTCTTCGCGCTGACCGCGCGCGGCCAGATCGTGCCGAACCGGGCCCAGGCCTTGGCCGAGGGCCTCTACAACATCGTCGACAAGGTGCTGGTGACCCCGATCATCGGCCACGAGGGCAAGCCTTACATCCCCTATCTGTTCAGCCTGTTCATGACCATCCTGGTGCTGAACATGATGGGCGTGCTGCTGGCCATCGGCAACCTGGGCGGCCTGACGCTAACCTTCACCGTGACCTCGCAGCTGGCCGTGACCGCGACGCTGGCGGTGCTGACCTTCTTCAGCGTCTTCATCCTCGGCTTCATCAAGCACGGACCGAAGTTCCTGGGCCTGTTCGCGCCCAGCGGCATGCCGCTGCCGCTGCTGATCTTCATGGTGCCGATCGAGATGCTCTCCTATTTCGTGCGGCCGGTGACGCTCGCCATGCGTCTGTTCGGCAACATGCTGGGCGGCCACGTGGTGATGAGCCTGTTCGGCTCCTTCGTGGTGGCGCTCGGCCTGGCGGCGCTGGCGGGCGGCCTGTCCACCCTGCTGCTGGTCCCCAGCGTACTTTCCTTCGCAATGATCGTGGGCCTCACCGGCCTGGAGCTGGTCGTCGCGATCCTGCAGGCCTTCGTCTTCACGGCGCTGGCCACGGTCTACCTCAACGAGGTCGTGAACTTCGGTCACGGCCACTAACCCAACCATCTCTCGAGAGGACTATCAAAATGGAAGCTGAAGCCGCGAAGCTCATCGGCGCGGGTATCGCCACCTCCGGCATGATCGGGGCCGGTGTCGGCCTGGGCGTGCTGTTCGGCAACTACCTGCAAGCCGCCATCCGCAACCCGTCTGGCGCGGCGAGCCAGCAGACCATGCTGTTCCTGGGCATGGCGCTCACGGAAACCATGGGCCTGTTCAGCTTCGTGGTCTCGCTGATCATCCTGTTCGGCTAAGAAGCGCGGCTTACGCCCCATGGCGATGCAGAGCGAAGATCTGGCGGCCCACGAGCCCGCAGCCCCCGGCCACGAGGCCGGGGTCGAAGGCGCGCACCCGGGCGCTGCGGCGGCGGAACATGCCGAAGGCGGGCTGCCGCAGTTCGACTTCTCCTGGTGGCCGGGCCAGATCGCCTGGTTCCTGATCGTCTTCGTC
>CANJKG010000139.1 GCA_947474775.1 Caulobacteraceae bacterium
GCCCTCTATGCGGCGCTGGGGGCGATGGCCAACGCCCAGGGGAGCATGAACAACCTGACCTTCGGCGACACGGCGCGGCAGTACTACGAGACCCTCTGCGGCGGGGTGGGCGCAACGGCGGAGGCGCCGGGCGCCAGCGCGGTCCACAGCCACATGACCAATTCACGGCTGACCGATCCGGAGATCCTGGAGCGGCGATTTCCGGTGCGGGTGGAAGCGTTCGGGGTGCGCCGGGGCTCGGGCGGCGACGGGGCGCAACGGGGCGGCGACGGGGTGGTGCGGCGGCTGCGGTTCCTGGAGCCCATGCAGGCGGCTTTGCTGTCCACGCGGCGGGAGCATGCGCCGCAGGGGCTGGCCGGCGGCGGGCCCGCCCTGCCCGGCCGGCAGCGCCTGTTGTCCGAAACAGGCGTGGCCAGAGAACTTCCCGGCTGCTTCGCCGTTGATGTAGAAGCCGGCGAGGCGATCGAGATCGAAACCCCAGGGGGCGGCGGGTTCGGTCGACCCGCCGCCACCGTCAGTTGAACAAGGTCGCACCCATCCCATGACACCGCTACTCGTCGCGCTCGCCCTGCTCGCCGCCCAAGCCGAGGACAGCGCGCCCGCGCCTGCCGCCGCGCCGCAGGAGGCGCCCCTGCCGCCGGGGGCGCCGAGCGAGGACTATCCGTTCGTGGCCTGGTGCTACGGGAGCCTGCGCGGCTACCTTTCCATGCACGACGAGATGATGCCGGAGGTCACCCGCATCGAAAGCGCCTTCCGCAAGCCGGGCGCGACCCTGGAAGACGACCTGAAGGTCTATGCGGACATGCAGCGCGACGGCGAGCGGCAGCTGCAGGTCTATCAGGCCGCGATGACCGCCGCGGAGAAGGCCAGCCTGCGGCCGATCAACATCGCCGGCGGCGAATATGTCCGCCGGGGCCAGTCTGTCTGGCGCTCGGCCCCCGGCCTCACCAAGGCCCAGGTCGCCCACGTCTGGATGGGCTGGACCATCCCCGCGCGCTGCGAGGCCGTGGCCAGCGACCTGAAGGCGCGCTCGGAGCTTGCCGGCGCGGCGCTGCAGGCCAATCAGCCGAACTAGGTCTCGTCGGACCCCTCGAACTTCCTCGTGCGCCGCCGCGGCTGGTTGGCCAGGGCGGCGAAGGCGACCAGGCCCACCGGGCCGGTCACGTCATGCAGCCGGCACGCTCCGGCCCCGACGCCGCCCGCATGGCCGAAGTCGATGACCTCGAAGCCGATCCATTCGCCGAGGGGCGGCCGGTGGAGATAGAGGCTGACATCGGTGTTGATGTATTTCACGCCCGCGTCGCCGATATGGGTGATGGGGCTGGCGTAGTCCGAGGCCAAGGCCGCGCGGACGAAGGGGGTGAGCGGGAGGCCGGCCACCAGTTCGCGGATCTCCTTCATCCACATCTGCTTGGGCGCGGGCCCGCCGATGCGGCCCGCCACACGGCGGGCTTCCCAGAGACCGTGGCGGGGCTGCTCGCCGCGCTCCATGGTGTCGGGATGAGGCGCGGTCCAGGCCGGCGGGGTCCAGACGTTACCCTCCGGGGCCTCGGTGACCTTGAGGAGCTGGCAGGTCGCGCGCCCGACACTCACCTCGCCGCACCAGGCCTCGGCGTCGATGACCTTGAGGCGCGAGGTCGCCTTGACCACGCGGACCTCGACGCGGATCGGCTCCTGCCGGGGCATGGCATGGAGGTCGGCGGTGAGGCGGACCGGCATGAAGTCGGGGGCCCCATGCCCAGTCTCAATCACATGGGCCAGGAGGCCGATGATCACCCGGGCGTGGACGGAGTCCGGGCTCCAGAAGCCCTGGCTGACCGGATTGGGGTGGTAGAAGCCGCCATCGGCGACGGTGAAGGATTGTTCGCTCATCGCCGGCGACATTGCCGCAGGATGCCGGCCGGCGCGAGACTTGAACCTCGGCGCAAGGCATGCCACGTGACCGGCCCATGACCGACACCCTTCCCGACCGCCTCTCCGTCGACCCCGCCAGCCCCTATTACGACGCCGACGTGCTGGCGCGGAACGTGGGCGTCCGCTTCAAGGGCGAGGACAAGACCAACGTCGAGGAATACTGCGTCAGCGAAGGCTGGGTGCGGCTGGCGGTGGGCGCGGCGCGCGACCGCAAGGGCAATCCCCTGACCATGAAGTTCTCAGGGCCGGTGGAGCCCTACTTCCGCGAGGGGTAGCCGCCCCGGCCTTACGGGATTTCAACAGTATTAAATCCCCATGATATTGTGAAATCCTGGTCGTTACATAGCATTCACGGGCGCTGATCAGACACGCCCCCACTTCCACCTCTCCCCCATCGAGGGGGAGAGGGTTCTGACAATTTCGTGGTGGGTGACGCCGCCTTAGGCCGCGTCCACCAGCACCACTTCGGCGTCTTCGAGGGCATGCACCTTCAGGACCGCCTCGTCTTGGATGGCGGCGCCGTCGCGGGCGTCGAGGCGGACGCCGTTTACCTCCACGGCGCCCACCGCGGGCACCAGATAGCCGTGGCGGCCGGCGCCGAGCTCGTACTCGGCGGTCTCGCCGGCCTTGATGGTGGCCCCGACCACGCGGGCGTCAGTGCGGATCGGCAAGGCGTCCTCGTCGCCGCTGCGGCCGCTGGCCAGCACCACGAACTTGCCGGCCCGGTCGTCCTTGGGGAACGGCCTGGCCCCCCAGGAGGGCTCGCCGCCCCGGCTGGAGGGCTCGATCCAGATCTGGAACAGGCGGGTGGGCTCGGCCTCGACATTGTACTCGGCGTGGCGGATGCCCGAGCCGGCGCTCATCACCTGCACGTCGCCGGCCCCCGTGCGGCCTTCGTTGCCCAGGCTGTCCTTGTGGGTGATCGCGCCCTCGCGGACGTAGGTGATGATCTCCATGTCCGAATGCGGATGCGGCGGGAAGCCGGAGTTGGGGGCGATCTCGTCGTCGTTCCACACCCGGATTGGGCCCCAGCCCATGTTCTTCGGGTCGTAGTAGCTGGCGAACGAGAAGTGGTGCCTGGCCTTCAGCCAACCGTGGTCAGCGCCACCCAGGGCCGCGAACGGTCTGCGATCGATCATGATCGGACTCCCTTAACCCGCGCCCCGGAATCGGCTGCGCCTTGGCCGTCAAGATAGGTATGCGGCGCGGCTTTCGCGCCGGCCGCCACAGGGGAGGTCGCCATTAAGCTAAATCGCGCGTTAAAGTAGAACCCTACCGCTGCGACAACCAAGCGCACCCCTGCGTCAACCCGCGCAGTGGCCAGGCCCAGGTCCAACCTCTATCGCTTGGGTTGTATTTTAGGATTGCATCATGCGGTACGAAATCATCGAGCGGGCCGGCCAGTGGATCGTCGAATGCGACGGACTGGAGATCGCCCGCCACGTCCAGCAGGACGCGGCGCTGGAGCTCGTCTCCAAGCGTCTGCGCACGTCCGGGCAGGAGCGCGCGTCGCTGGCGGTGCGCTTCGAGAAGCCCGCCGTGTAGAGGCTGATCCACGGTTCGATTCGAACCGATCAGGCTCCAGCCGGCAGGCGCCGATCAGACCCGCATCTCGAAGTAGGTCGTAGGTTCGCCCGTTGAATGGCCCAGCATCGTCAGGCGGAAACTGGCGCCATCCTCAAGCACGAGAACACCTTCCCCATCGCGGAACAGCTGCTCGGCCACGTCCGGGGTCGTGTTCAGCGACCCGCGCAGGCGCAGAGGCCCGAACTTCAGGCCCGAAGGGTCACCAAGAATCTCATAGGTCACTTCGCCAACAAAGCTGCGGGAACGAAGCTGGCCGGTTCCGGGGAACGCGGGGAGCGTCTTGCGCAGGCGCGCCATGGGTCATCCTTTGTCGGGGCTTGGGAAGCTTAACGGCTGAGCTGGGGGATCGATCCGCCAAGGGCTACGAAAGATTGGGTTAACGGCTCAGCGACAAGCATCCAGCTGCCGCTCCAGCTCCGCCAGCCGCCTGGCCCGCGCGAGGCGGCCGGCGGCCAGGAGCTGGTAGCGGTCGGCGGCGCCGCCGGCGGCCCGCAGGGCCTGATCGGTGTCCGGGTATCGGGGCGCGCGGGGGAAGCTCCTCGGCACGCAGCTCTCGCGCACGATCCTCGGTGCGGTGGGTGGCTCAAGCGGAGGCGGCGGGGGCGCCGGGGGAGCGGCGACCACCACAGGGGTCTCCTCCGCAGGCGCGGGCGTCCGCAGGCTGCCGCAGCCGGCGAGGCCGATCATGCCCGCGGCCAGGACCAGCCCAGTTATCCAGCTCGTCCCGGAGATCATCGGCGCCGCGCTCATCCCAGGCTGTCGAGGACCGCCTGATCGGCGCTTTCCATGCGGGCGCAGACGTCGAACCCTGGCGGCGGCTGCATGAGCCGGCGGGCGGGATCCTCGCGGGCGCCGGCGGCGGTGGCCGTGGCGGATGACGCGTGGCCGCAGGCGGCGGTCTGCACCTTCTGGGCGGCCAGGGTGACCGCGAGCTGCTGGCTGAGCGTGTCGACCCGCGCCTGCAGCCGCAGGCGGGTGCGCTCCGCCGCCTGGACGGTGAGACCCAGGACGAGGGCCAGGATCACCGCGCACACGATGGCGATCAACGCGGCGGCGCGGCCGGTCAGGACTCTAATGGCGGGTGCGAACATGGCTGGACCCTCCTCAACATGGCCTAGCCCCGCCGCCATTGAGCGGAGCCGCAGGGCCGCGTGTCAACCGGCAAAAGCGCAGCTTGCACCCCCAGGCAGCGGATCGGTGGCTTGGGGCGCGCGACCTACTCTGCCATTGTCAGGGCATTGGCATGAGGAGGTGCAGAAAGATGGCGGCGGTTGAATTCGAGGTGAAGGACGGGGTCGCGGTGATGACCCTCAACCGGCCTGAGGCGAAGAACGCGCTGGACGGCGCGATCTTCGAAGGCCTGAGGGCCGGCTACGCCGAGATCAACCGCAATCCCGAGATCCGCGTGGGCGTGCTGACGGGCGCCGGCGGGACGTTCTGCTCCGGCATGGACCTGAAGGCCTTCGTGCGCGGCGAGAAGATGGACTCGACCGGCGTCCCCTACGGCGGCAAGGCCAATGTGGTGGTGGAGAAGCCGACGATCGCGGCGGTGGAGGGCTACGCCGTGGCCGGCGGGTTCGAGCTTGCGCTCACCTGCGACATGATCGTGGCGGCGCGGTCGGCGAAGTTCGGCATCCCCGAGGTGCGCCGGGGTCTTTGCGCGTCCGGCGGGGGCCTGGTGAAGCTGCCCCGCCAGGCGACCCTCCGGGTGGCCATGGAGATGGCGCTTACCGGCGACTTCTACGACGCCGAGAGCCTGCAGCAACGTGGGGTGATCAACCGCGTGACGCCGGACGGCGAGGCCCTGAAGGGCGCGTTGGAGCTGGCCGCGAAGATCGCCGCCAACGGCCCGCTGGCGGTGGCGGCCAGCCGGAAGGTCATCCTGGCCTCGCTGGAGTGGCCGGTGAGCGAGGCCATGGACCGGCAGAAGGAGATCACCGTGCCGGTGCGCGGCTCCAACGACGCCCGGGAGGGTGCGACGGCCTTCGCGGAGAAGCGGCCGCCGCGCTGGACCGGCACCTGAGGCGGCCGTGGAGATCACCGCCTCCCACGTGACCATCCGGGTGACCGACGTGGTCCGCTCCGAGCGGTTCTACGAGGTGCTGGGCTTCAGCCGGTTCCGGCTGGGCAATCCCGACCCCAGCTTCAACACCTTGCTGGAGGCGCCGGCGGATCACCAGCTGGCCATGGTCCAGGTCACCAACGGCGCGTTCAAGATCGAGCTGACGCAGGTCCCGCCGGCCGGCGGGGGTCCGGTGACCGACGCCGGGCCGAGGTGGCACCTCGCCCTGCGGACGCCGTCGCTGGAGGGCGTGGCGGAGGCCATCGTCGCGGCCGGCGGCGCGATCATCCAGCCTACGCGGCTGAGCAACGCAGGCGGCGACTATGTGATGTGCGCCGACCCCGACGGCTTCCGCATCCTGCTGATCCAGGCGGCGGCCCAGCCCAAGGCGACGTGAGGCGGCCCTCCTCGCTGACCACCGGCTTGGCGGGCGGTGTCGATAAGCCCCCCTCGCCTTCGTGACCTGAAAGCCGGAACCGCCGGCGGCGAGCGCGCGTTTGGCGGGAAGCTGGGGGCTCGTCTCCGCATGTGTCCCGCAAGGCTGCACCGTCCCGCGAAGGAAACCATCATGTCGTATCAAGATTCACTGGACTCCGCCTCCAACGGCCTCGGCGCCCTGAAGGACACGGCGCGCAGCCGGGTCGGCAGCGTGAAGGGCAAGCTGAACCGCGCCGCCGGCTCCGTGCAGGACGCCTATGGCAAGGCCCGTGGCCTGGCCGGCGACGGCTATGCCCGCGCGCTCACCGAAGCCAGGCGCGGCGTGAGCGAGGTCGAGGGTCGGGTCCGCGAGAACCCGCTCGCCTCGCTCGGCCTGGTGGCCGGCGTCGGCGTGGTGCTGGGCCTGCTGCTGGGCCTGGGCGCGCTGAGCGCCCGCGACCACTATCGCCACTAGGACCTAGGCGGCGGCCCCAGCAGCAGCTTTGCTTGCTGGGACCGGCGCCCGCGACTAACCTGCCTCCGTCGCAGCGAGCGAACGCGGAGGACGCCATGCCGGTACTCGAGCCCGTGCCCATGCAGCACCTGGACCAGGAACTGCAGGAGATGATCGCCGACGGCCGTGGCGCGGGATGGCTGAGTACGCCCGTGCCGATCCAGGTGTTGGCCTATGCGCCGGAGATCTCCAAGGAACAGCTTCGCCAGCACAAGGGACGGTTCGAGAAGAGCCGGCTGGATTCGCGGCTCAAGGAGCTGCTGCGGCTGCGCATCGCCAGCTTCAACGATTGCCGGGCCTGCAAGGCGGCGCGCAAATCCGACAAGGTGACCGAGGAGGACGTGGCCGGCCTGTCCTCCGACAACGAGAACTTCACCCCGCGCGAGCGCGCCGCGCTGAAGTTCGCCGAGCTGTTCGCCACCGACCACATGGCCATCGGCGACGATGTGTTCCTGGAGCTGGCCAAGCACTTCACCAAGGCCGAGATCATCGCGGTAGGCTGGGCGGTCTCCCACTCGCTGGCTGGCGGGCGGCTGATGCATGTGCTGCGCGCCTGGGGCGACGACGAGATGGAGCCGGCTATTCCCTACGAGGACGAGTTCGCGCCGGAGAAGGCGCGTCAAGCCGAGACGGTCTAGGACTTCGGCTTGAGGTCCGGGCGCGAGGCCAGGAACGCCGCGCGCTCGGCCGCGGTGAGCACCTTCGCACGCTTCTGCCGGGAGACCTTGGGAGAGGGCGCGGCGTAGACGCTGGTCGGAGGGGTCGAGCCCTTGAGGTCCGAGAGCCGCTTGGGCGGGGGTTTCATGACGGACCTCGGAAATTCACCGGCGCGGCCGGAGTCTTGCGCCATCTAGCCTGCTTCGCGTGTCGGCGACATCACAAGGCGGCGAAAATCCTTGCGCGGTCCGTCGGTCATGCGACCTTCGGCCAAGCTTCCGGCCGATGACGGAAGCGGGGGAGGATCACGATGACGGACGCCGCGGCCGAGCCCGAACCGCCGGCCCGCGACCCGTACCTGGCGCGCAAGGCCCAGTACTATGCGCTCGGCCTGCTGGTGATGATCCACGCCTGCCACTCCATGGACCGCGGCATCGTCGGCGTGGTCACCGAGCCGATCCACAACGAGTTCGGGGCCACCGACACCCAGATCGGCCTGATCAGCCTGGGCTTCACCTTCGCCCTGCTGGCGGCGGTCGTGCCGATGGGCATACTGATCGACCGGGTCTCGCGGGTGCGGCTTCACGCCATACTGGTGGCGACCTGGAGCAGCCTGACGGCGCTGGCGGGGCTGGCGACCAGCATGGGCGGCCTGATCGCGGCCCGCATGGGTGTGGGCGCGGCGGAAGCCGGCGGGCATCCGAACGCCATGTCGCTGATCAGCGACATCTTCCCGCGCAGCCGCCGGGGCTCGGCGATCGGCATTTTCCACATCTCCAACGGCATCGGCGGGACGCTGGCCTTCCTGGTGGGCGGATGGGTGGCGGCGGAACACGGCTGGCGGATGACCTTCTTCCTGGCAGGGGTCCCGGGCGTCCTGCTGGCCCTGGTCTGCCTACTTACCTTTCGCGAGCCGAAGCGCGGGCGGACCGAGCCGATGGGCCCCGACACATCGAGCGAGCCCGCGCCGCCCTACCGGGCCGTGCTGCGGTTCGTGGTGACCTCGCCCGCCCTGCTGAACCTGCTGGTGGCCGGACTGCTGGCCTCGGTGGTCGCCAGTTCCTTCGGCAACTGGCAGGCCTCCTATTTCATGCGCACCCACGGCCTGGACCTGAAGGAGATCGGGATCGTTGGCGGGCTTGGCAACGGGGTGCTGCAGGCCATCGGGGCCCCTATCGCCGGGGTGCTAGCCGACTGGTTCGGGCGCAGGCGGTTCCACCGGTCGGGCTATGTGGGGACCATGGCGCTGCTCTTGATGGCGCCGCTGGGCGTGGGCTTCACCCTGTCGCCGCACGTGGGTGTCGCGATCGGCCTGTCGCTGGTGATGGGGTTCGCGGGCGGGTTCTGGATGGCGCCCCTCTTCGCCCTGGTGCTCTCGGTCGCCGATCCGCGGATGCGCGGGCGGGTGATGAGCATGATGCAGATCCTGCTGTCGTTCGGCGCGGGCGTAGGCCCGTTCCTGGTGGGGATGATGAGCGACGCGCTGGGCGGCAGAATCCACATCGCGCTGGCCATCGGCCTGGGCGCAGCCGCCTGGGCCGCCGTGCACAGCTTCATCGGCGTAAGGCTGTCGGCGAAGCTCGTGAGCTAGAGCAGGATCGGTTCAGATGGAATCATCTGAGCCGTGACTCCTTCTCTAAATCAAAGGTGTAGAGACTGATTCACGGTTCGATCCGAACCGATCAGGCTCTAGGCGCGCC
>CANJKG010000140.1 GCA_947474775.1 Caulobacteraceae bacterium
ATGTCCAGCATGCAGGCCGACGAGAAGCCCGAGCCCACCTCCAGCACCCGGCGCGGCCGGAACTCGCTGAACATGGCCAGCAGCACGCGCGCATCGCTCCACCCGTAGGCGTCGTTGTCGGCGTAGTAGCGATGGGGCGCCGACTCGCGGGCGGGAAACGGTGCGGCGCGCATGGCCGCCAGATGCCGTCGCCACAGCCCCACCATCTCGTGCGGCCGGAAGTCGAACCCCGGAAGCTGCCCCTCGTCGATCGCCCGGTCGGGACCGAAGCCGCCCGCCAGCAGGGCGTCGGGATCGACCACCGGAGAGTAGTAGTGGCCGGGCGGGAACTCGGAGCCTAGGGCGACCCTGTGGCGCGCCGCGTACTCCTCGGACCCGAACATCCGTTCGAGCGTGTTGGCCGGGCCCAGCGCCCTGGTCGCCGCCACCCAGTTCTTGACTTCAGGCGCGCTCGGCTCCCGCTCGAGGATCCGTCGGTAGGCGGCCTGCACGAAGGCCTCAGTGTCACGTTCGCCGCTCAACGCCGCGAACCATCGCAGGGCCTTCTGCGCCACGTCCATTGTCGGTTCCCTGCGCCTTCGGCCACCCTACAGCGAAGCTTGCTCAGGCGTCTAATGACTTGACGGCGTCTACCTGGCTCCGGCGACCTCCAGGGCCTCCGGCGCCACCGCATAGACCTTGTTGCAGTATTCGCAGGTGACGCGGATCTGGCCGTCCTGCTCGATCATGTCGGCCCGCTCCTCGGCGCTGAACGAGCCCAGCATGCTGGTGATGCGGTCCTGCGAGCAGCGGCAGAAGGCGCGCATGGGCAGGCCGCCGAATACGCGGACCCCATCCTCGTGGAACAGCCGGAACAGCAGACGGTCGGACGACAGGTCGGCGTCCACCAGCTCGTCCTCGCCCAGGGTCTCGAACAGCGCCTGGGTGCGGGTCCAGGCCTCGGCGGTGGAGCCGCGCGCCTCGTCGGAGGCGATGTTCTGGATCAGCATGCCGCCGGCGCGCCATTGCAGGCCGTGGGGACCATCGCTCTGGCCCACCGCCAGCCGCACCCGGGTCGGCGTCTGCTCCGACTGGGCGAAGTACTGCTCCGCGCACAGGGCCAGGGTCTCCCCCTCGATGGCGGTGACGCCCTGGTAGCGGTCCATGTCCGCCCCCTGGTCGACGGTCATGATGAAGATCCCGTCGCCCAGCAGGGTCCGCGCGCCCGCCCTGGCGAAGCCGCTGGAGACTTCGGCCACCGCTGCGTCGTCGAACCGGCAGTAGCCGCGCAGGCCGCCGGAAGTGTCGTAGTCGGCCACCACATAGCGCACCGGCCCTGAGCCCTGGGCCTGGACGATCAGCCGGCCCTGGAACTTCAGGCTGGAGCCCACCAGGGCGGCGAGCGCGCAGGCCTCGCCCAGCAGGTTGGCCACGGCTTCCGGATAGGCGTGGGCGCGCAGGATCTCGTCGACCGCCGGCCCCAGGCGCGCGATGCGCCCGCGCACGGCCTCGCCCTCGATCTGGAACGCGCCGACCACGTCGTCGGGAATGGGATTTTCGGACATGGCGGGCAATATAGGGCGGCGCGCCGGTTCTGCGAGCCTCACCCTGGCCGCAAGGTGGCGGGTGGTCTTTCGCGGGGTGGGTCGGGAGGATTGCCGATGGTGGATTATCGAAGCCGGATGATGACGCTCGCGGCGCTGGGCGCCCTGGTTTCAGCCGCAGGGGCCGGCCGGCACAACGTCGGCTTCAGCAACGAGGTCAGCTGGTTCGGGACGAAGCGGTAGCTACCCGATCTTTCCGAAGCACCAGGCCAGGATCGACTTCTGGGCGTGCAGGCGGTTTTCGGCCTCGTCGAAGATCACGCTCTGCGGCCCGTCGATCACCGCGTCGCTGACCTCCTCGCCCCGGTGGGCCGGCAGGCAGTGCATGAACAGGGCGTCGGCGTGCGCCTCGTCCATCAGCACCTCGTCCACCTGGTAGGGCTCGAGCGTGTCCAGCCGCTCGTCATGGTCGGTGTCGCCCATCGAGACCCAGGTGTCGGTGATCACGCAGTCGGCGCCGCGCACCGCCTCGCGCGGGTCCTCGGTGGTCATGATCTGGCCCTGCTGCTCGGCCGCCCGGGCCAGGTCCAGCAGGTCCGGGTGATAGATCGCGGGGCTGGCGATGTTCAGCCGGAAGCCCAGCTTCGGCGCGGCGTGGATCAAGCTGGCGCAGACGTTGTTGCCGTCGCCCACCCAGGCGAAGGTGCGACCCTCCACCGAGCCGCGATGCTCCTCGAAGGTCAGCAGGTCGGCCATGATCTGGCAGGGGTGGCTGCGGTCGGTGAGACCGTTGATCACCGGCACGGCGGACGACAGGGCGAACCGCTCCACGTCCTCATGGACGTTGGCCCGGATCATCACCGCGTCCACCATCCGCGACAGCACCCGGGCGGTGTCCTCGATGGGCTCGCCGCGGCCGATCTGCATGTCGCCGGCGTTGGAGATGATCGTCGAGCCGCCCAGCTGGCGCATGGCCGCGTCGAAGGAGAAGCGGGTCCGCGTGGAATGCTTCTCGAAGATCATCGCCAGGGTGCGGCCATCGGCCGGCCGGTCGGCGTCGGCCATGCCCTTGGGCCAGCCGGCGCGGGCGGCCTTGCGGGCTCGCGCGTCGTCGAGGATGGCGCGCAGGTCGCCCCGCTCCAGCCGCCACAGGTCGAGGAAGTGCCGGACGGGCTGGGTCATGACGCTGACTTCGCCCTTACCCGGGCCGCCGAGCAGGCCTGCTCCAGCTTACCGATCGCCTCGCGCGCCTCGTCCAGGGTGAGCGTCAGCGGCGGCAGCAGGCGCACGCAGTTGTCCCCGCCGCCGGCGATCAGCAGATGCTGGTCGCGGGCGTGCTGCATGAACTCCCGGTTGGGCGTCTTCAGCTTGATGCCTATCAGGAGGCCCTTGCCGCGCACGTCCTCGATGACGTCCGGGAATTGCTCCTGCAGGCCGGAGAGCTGCTGGACGAAATACCCCGCCACCTCGCGCACATGGGCCAGCAGTTCCGGCTTGGTGAGCTCCTCGACAGCCGCCAGCCCCACCGCCATGGCCAGCGGGTTGCCCCCGTAGGTGGAGCCGTGGGTGCCGAAGGTCATGCCCTGGGCCGCCTCGGCCGTGGCCAGGCAGGCACCCACCGGGAAGCCGCCGCCCAGCGCCTTGGCGATGCACATGATGTCAGGCAGGGCGCCGTCCACCCACTCATGGGCGAACAGCTTGCCGGTGCGCCCCAGGCCGCACTGGATCTCGTCGTAGATCAGCAGCGTCCCGCTCTCGTCGCAGAGTTGGCGCAGCGCCTTCAGGTAGGCGTCGGAGGCCGAGCGCGCGCCGCCCTCGCCCTGCACGGGCTCGATGATGATCGCCGCCGTTGTCGGCCCCACGGCCGCCTTCAGCGCGTCCAGGTCGCCGAACGGCAGCTGGATGAATCCCGGCAGCCGGGGCCCAAAACCCTCCAGGTAGCTTTCGTTGCCCGAGGCGTTGATGGCCGCGATGGTGCGTCCGTGGAACGAGCCGTCGAAGCCGATGATGTCTATCCGTTCCGGCTGACCCTTCGCCCAGTGGCGCCTGCGCGCCACCTTGATGGCCAGCTCCACCGCCTCGGCGCCGGAATTGCTGAAGAACACCACGTCGGCGAAACACGCGTCGGTGAGCTTGGTGGCCAGCGCCTCCTGCCCCGGGATCGTGAAGATGTTGGAGACGTGCCAGAGCTTGTCGGCCTGGTCCTTCAGCGCCTGCACCAGCTTGGGGTTGGCGTGGCCCAGGGCGTTGACGGCGATGCCCGCAAGGCAGTCCAGGTAGGCCTCGCCCTGCGCCGTATACAGGCGCGCGCCCTCGCCTCGCTCGAACGCCAGGGGCGTGCGGCTGTAGACGCCCATGAGGTGGTCGGCGGGTACGGGAACGGCCGGCGTCGCGGTCACGGAGAGGCCCTCCAAAACGGAAGCGTCCCCGCCGCGTGGCGACGGGGACTGGAAGGCTCGGCGTTTTCCTCTCACCGGGCGGGACTGTCAACGTTTTCAGACGTAGCTGGCGGGGAACCCGCTCAGGTCTTGATCTTGTAGCCGGCGGTGAACATCCACAGGCAGGTCCAGCCGGTGGCCAGGGCGAGCGCCGCGGTCAGGAGCACGCCCACCATTAGCGAGCCCTCCGCATGGCCGATGAAGCCATAGCGGAATCCGTCGATCATATAGAAGAACGGGTTGAACCGGCTGGCCGTGCGGAATGGCTCGGGCAGGCGCTCCACCAGGTAGAAGGTGCCCGACAGGAAGGTCATCGGCATGACGACGAAGTTGGTGACCGCCGACATGTGGTCGAACTTCTCCGCCCACAACCCCGCCATGACCCCCAGGAACGCCAGGATCAGCGAGGCGGCGGCACCGAAGTAGACTACCGCCCACAGGTGCGCGAGCCCCAGGTGCGCGAAGGGCGCAACCACCGCCCATGTGGCCGCGCCCACCAGCACCCCGCGCGTCGCGGCCCCCAGGCCGAAGGCGAAGACCTGCTCCATCGGCGTCAGCGGCGGAGTCAGGAAATCTCCCATCAGTCCGTTGAACTTGGCCTGGATCAGCGACGACGACGAATTGGCGAAGGCGTTGTTGAGGATCTGCATCATGATCAGCCCGGGCGCCACGAACACGCCGTAGGGCGCGCCATGGATCGGCTTGACGCCCTGCACGGCCACCACGAACACCATCATGTAGAGCAGCGCGGTCAGCACCGGGGCGGCCACGGTCTGGAAGCCGACCTTCCAGAACCGGCGCACTTCCCGAAGGTAGAGGGTCGAAAAGCCGGCCCAGTTGATCCCGCGATAGTCGCGCGGCGCGGGCGGGATCACGTCTGCCACATCCTTCATCACGCTCATGTGCGCCCTCAGCGCCTTGGGGGCAAGAGTGCGGCGCGTGGACGCAATATCTAGTTCCTGTGGACGAAAAGAGGGGCGCCTGTTGTGGTCCTTAAGGAGTTGTTTACCATTAGTGGTGGTTGGTAGGCGGCGAAGTTAATCGACGCCACAAGATGTTGATTTCGGCCGCGGGGTGCGGGCCGAAGTCCCCTTGTCAGGAGGCGATGATGGGCTGGACGGAAGAGCGCGTCGAATTGCTGAAGAAGCTCTGGCAGGACGGCCTTTCGGCCAGCCAGATCGCCAAGCAGCTGGGCGGGGTGACCCGCAACGCGGTGATCGGCAAGGTGCACCGGCTGGGGCTCTCGGGCCGGGCCACGCCCTCCAAGCCCGCCCGAACGGTGCTGCGCACGCCGCGCCCGGCCCGTCCCGCAACCGCGCCGTCGGCCCCGCGCCGCCTGGCTGAGCCCGTGTCCATCTCCGCCCATCCCACGCCGGTCCGCTATGTGGACGAGGAGCCCGGCAGCGCCACGGTGCTGACGCTCGGCGCCCACATGTGCAAGTGGCCGATCGGCGACCCGGCCATGGACAATTTCACCTTCTGCGGCCGCCGCTCCGGCGAGGGCCCGTATTGCCACGAGCACAGCCAGGTCGCCTACCAGCCGGCGCAGACCAAGAAGCGCTCCAGCGCCAACGAGCTCGCCCGGTCGCTGCGCCGCTACATCTGATCCGTTGGGGATGGGAGCGCGTCCGGCGCCGGGGTGAGCACCACAAGCCTCCCGGCGCCAGGCGCGCTCTTCCTCTCAGCTGTCATCCCGGAGAGCGCGAAGCGACTCATCCGGGATCCATGAACGCCAAGTGGAGCGCGCCTGGAGCACATCGTAGTGGCGGCACATACGAACACACTGTTCTATGCGTTCAGCGCTCTCTGGTTTGCAGGGTTCAGCTTCCTGGCCTTCCAACGTGGGCGAAAGCTTATTCGCGCATGGCGCTCTGGCTCCATCAGACCGGCAGTGGGGAAAACGACCTATCGCACTGCCGAACCTCGAAAGTTCGTCATACTGATCGGCTGTCAGGTGTTGGTCCTTCTCGTCCTGCTTGGATTGGCGCTCACTGGGGCGAGGCCTGCGTTCCAAACGATTGCGCCTCTGATCTCAAACTGAGACGCCACCTCCGCTAGAGTGCAGGCGATGAGCGAACTCCCCACTCCCGACGCGCCTGAGACCGGCAACGCCAAGCCCTACTCCGTCTCGGAGCTGGCCTTCGCCTTGAAGCGGACCCTGGAGGACGCCTACGGCTTCGTGCGGCTGCGGGGCGAGCTCTCCAAGGTCACCCATCACGCCAATGGCCACGTCTACCTGACCCTCAAGGACGAGCGCGCCGCCATCGACGGCGTCGTCTGGAAGGGCCAGGCCGGCCGCCTGGCCATCCGCCCGCAGTCCGGCCTGGAGGTGGTGGTCACCGGCAAGATCACCGCCTATCCGGCCGGATCCCGCTACCAGATCGTCATCGAGACCATGGAGCCGGCGGGCGTCGGCGCCCTTTTGGCCCAGCTCGAGCGCCTGAAGGCGAAGCTGCAGGCCGAGGGCCTGTTCGAGACCGCCCGCAAGCGACCCCTGCCCTCCATGCCCGCCGTGGTGGGCGTGATCACCAGTCCCACGGGCGCGGTGATCCGCGATATCCTGCACCGCCTGCGCGATCGCTGGCCCTGCCGGGTCCTGGTCTGGCCGGTGGTGGTGCAGGGCGACGCCGCCGCCGGCCAGGTCTGCGCGGCCATCGCCGGCTTCAATGCGCTCACGACCGACGGTGGCGTGCCGCGCCCCGACATCCTGATCGTCGCCCGCGGGGGCGGCTCGGTGGAGGACCTTTGGGCCTTCAACGACGAGGCCTTGGCCCGCGCCGTCGCCGCCTCCGCCATCCCGCTGATCAGCGCCGTGGGCCACGAGACCGACACCACCCTGATCGACTTCGTCTCCGACCGCCGCGCGCCCACCCCCACCGCCGCCGCCGAGATGGCCACCCCGGTGCTCGCCGAGCTGCGCGGCTTCCTGGGTGACCTCGACGCCCGCATCCATCGCTGCGCCGGCCGCCTGGTGGAGGACCGCCGCGGCCGCGTGGCCGCCGCCGACCGGGCGCTCGGCCGGGTCCGCGACCTGGTGGAGATGGCGACCCAGCGCCTGAGTATCGTTTCGGGACGCCTGGGCGCGGGCCTGGCCCGCAACGCCGCCGCGCATGAACGGGAACTGGTCCGCGTCGGCACGCGCCTGTCGCCCCTGCTGCTCCAGCGGCCCCAGGCCGTCCAGCGCGAGCGGCTGGGCGCGCTGGCGCAGCGCCTGCGCCCCGCCGCCGATCGCCGCCTGGATCGCCTGGACGAGCGCCTGAGGGCCCTGGGCCAGCTCTACGCCTCCGTCGATCCGGACCGCCCGCTGCAACGCGGCTTCGCCCGGGTCCATCGCCAGGACGGCTCCCTGGTGCGCGAGGGCGCCTCGCTGCGGGCCGGCGAGGCGATCAGCCTGAAGTTCGGCGACCAGGTCACCCGCCAGGCGGTGGTCGACGCCGGCCCCGAGGCGGCTCCCGCCCCTGCGCCGAAGCCCGTGCGCGCGAAGGAGAAACCACCCACCAACCAGGGCGACCTGTTCTGAGGGCGTCCGGCGCGCTAAACAGGGACCGATGAACGCCCACGACCGCGATTTCGCCGGGAACGACCTCGCCAGGCTGCACTACGGCGATGGAGAGTACGCCGTGCTCAGGCCCGGCCGCTACGTGCTGTGCGCCGTCACCGGTGTCCGCATCCCCCTGGAGCAACTCCGCTACTGGAGCGCGCTCCTGCAAGAGGCCTATGCGAGCCCCGCCGAGGCCCTGAAGCGCTGGCGTGAAACCAGCGGCTGAGGTTTCTCGTCAAGAAACTGCCGTGAAAACATGACCTAATCGACGTATCCTGAGGTTACCCCCGGCTCATCGGCAGCGCGGAGGTGATTCGCATGCGCATCGTCGGCTGGTTCGGGCGCTTGGCCCTGGCTGCCGCGGCCCTTCCCGCTTCGGCGGTCGCGGAGCCGTCGCTCCGGGAGGGTCAGCCCGCGTCGGCGATCCCGCAGGGTAGATCCGATCCGCGGCCGCCTGCGCTCCGCGGGCCGGCCTGGACGGTGGGCGAAACGGCGGGGCGCAGGATTGTCGCTCCCGCCCGCTGGCGATTTTCCCGTGTGATCGTCGATCGCGTGGAACTGGTGATGCGCAAGCGCGACGGCTTTGGCGGCGCGCTGGCGGCGTCAGCCCCCTTCGCGGGCTCGCCCGACCCGACGGCTAAGGTCAGCGGCTACACCGTCGGCCTGGCCTTTCGGTGGTGAGAGGTCGCTGGACCTAGAGCGGGATCGGTTCAGATGGAATCATCTGGGCCGTGAATCCCACCCCAAATCAGAAGTGTGGAGCCCGGTTCACGGTTCGAGCCGAACCGATCAGGCTCAAGGCGCGGAACCTGGCTCGCGGTCGACCCTGACCGGTCAGGCTCCAGGGGCCGCGGCCTCACCGGGCCATGGCCTCCGACAGCTCGATCGGCCTTGCCTCGCCGGTCCCCGCGGCCGCGAGCGCCTGCGGCCGCCAGCGCAGGCTATAGCGCACGACATAGCCGTCATGGTCGGACAGTCGGGCTCCGGACCCGTCCGCGGCGAACATGAGGCCACTTTGCTCGGGTCGGACCTCCACGGCGCCGCGGGCGACGAATGCCTGCAGGTCCTGCGACCGCAGCCAGGGTTCCTCCGCCGGCGAGGCCTCGGCGCCGCAGCTGGCCTGCGGGCGGGCGCAGTATTCGCTGACCACTGTGTAGGGCCTTGCCGACGCCTTGTAGTAGTAGCGCTCCGGCGCGTTCCTCACGTTGAAATCGCCGCCGACCAGCAGCGGGCCTCCTGCCCGGTGATCG
>CANJKG010000141.1 GCA_947474775.1 Caulobacteraceae bacterium
GTCGGAGTGGCAGGATTTGAACCTGCGACCCCCGCGTCCCGAACGCGGTGCTCTACCAGACTGAGCCACACTCCGACTTGGGAGGGCGCTTATAGAGGAGGCCTAGAGGGGCCGCAAGGAGCCCAGGCGGGCGTTGCATCGCCCAGGGTCCTGCGCTATCTCGACGCCTCCGCGCGAGGGGTCTGCGCGGCCGTTCCTGCTGGGGAATGGTGTAATGGTAACACTGCGGTTTTTGGTACCGTCATTCTAGGTTCGAGTCCTAGTTCCCCAGCCAATTCCCCGCCCCGCGTCCGGGCGGGGCGCCGTTGAACGGTCGGTCATGAGCGAAACCTTCTCCATAGATCCCCGCGCCGCCGCGCTGCTGCTCATGGATTTCCAGGTGGGCGTGATCGACGGCTTCGCCGGGCCGGACAAGGATGCGACCCTTGATCGTGCCGCCCGGCTGCTGACGGCGGCGCGCGACTCCGGCCTGCGGGTCATCCATGTGGTGGTGGGTTTTCGTCCCGGCCATCCGGAGGTGAGCCGGCGCAACGCCTCGTTCGGCCCGATGAGGGGATCGGACCGCTTCACCGCCGGCGATCCCGGCGCCGCGATCCACCCGGCCGTGTCGCCCATCGAGGGCGAGATGGTGGTCACCAAGCACCGTGTCGGCCCCTTCCAGGGCACCGAGCTGGACCTGGTCCTGCGGGCCCACGATGTCGACACCCTGGTGTTGGCCGGGATCGCCACCAGCGGCTGCGTGCTCTCCGCCGTTCGCCACGCCGCCGACGCCGACTATCGCCTGGTGGTCGTCGAGGACTGCTGCTCGGATCGGGACGCGGAGCTGCATCGTGTGCTGCTGAGGACGCTGTTCCCGCGTCAGGCGGCGGTGGCGACGATGCAGGACGTGGCGCGGGCGATCAGCGCCGCCGCCGTGGGGTGAACCTCGGCGTCAGACCTCCGGGTCCCGGGCGCCCCGCGGTTCAGTTCGGGGCGTGATCGTGGTCGGGTCGAGCCCCCGTCTCGGCCGCCGGCGAACGATGCATGCAGGGCATGTGCTCGCCGCCCATCATCATCTTGTCCGAGGGCTTGGGCGAACTGGCGGCTTCGGGGTCCGCGGACGCGCCGGGCGTCGCCTCGCGCCCATCCGTCTCCTTACCGCCCCTCATCTTGCCGGCCATCATCGGACAGCCGTGCGCGGCGTCGGGCCTTACCTCGGGCTTCGCAGCGGGGGGCGCCGCTTCGGCGGGCGTGGGATGGTGGCCCGCATGCGGGTCTGGCGCGGCCGCCAACGCCGGGGCGGCGGCCAGGGCGGCGATCAGGGGCAGGCTCTTCAGAAACAGGCTCATGGCCAGATCCTCGGCTGGAACGACGGATGGAACCCTGCGGCGTTCATGTCCGCGAGCTCGTGACTTGGCCCAAGGTAGGTCTCCGGATCGGCGACGAACTTCGCCCGGTGCCTGGCGGAGCAGAAGGCATAGCCGTGGCCATGGTGCTCCGCCC
The DNA here is from genome assembly GCA_947474775.1 of Caulobacteraceae bacterium. Taxonomy (GTDB): domain Bacteria; phylum Pseudomonadota; class Alphaproteobacteria; order Caulobacterales; family Caulobacteraceae; genus Phenylobacterium. Next base: position 1,483 of record CANJKG010000141.1, read on the forward strand.
GGTGCGTCGCCGTCCGGGGATTCACGCGCATTCCGCAGATGGGGTCCAAAGCCACGCAGTCCCTCCTGACGTGATGGTGGTGATGCGCACCGGTCATGATGATCTCCGATGACAGGGGGGACATATACCCATGAGGGGCATCTTGCAATTACCTATGGGGGGTATATAGGAGCCGCAGGAGGCGGCGATGGAACACCCTGACAGGACCAAGCTCCTGAACCGACTGAACAGGATCGAGGGGCAGGTGCGCGGGATCACGCGGATGCTGCAGGAAGGCCGCTACTGCATAGACGTCCTGACCCAGCTGCAGGCCGCCCGCGCCGCCCTGCTCAGGGTCGAGACCGAGATGCTCAAGGACCACCTCAGCCACTGTATCGAGGGCGCCATCGTCAGCGGCGACCAGGCCCAGCAGCGCGAGAAGGCGGCCGAACTCGTCCAACTGATCGAGCGGGGCGCCCGATGAGGCGAGGGTTGGCCGGCCTCGCCGCCGTGCTGGGCCTCGCGGGGCCTGCCGTCGGCCAGGAGGTGGAAGGCCACCAGCATCACACGCCGTCGCCAGCCAAGGCCGAGGCGGATTTGGGTCAAGCGTCCGTGGACCCTGGGGGTCATGCCGGACACGGCGGCGCCATGGCCGGCGCGCTTGGCCCCTATCCCATGACCCGCGAGGCCTCCGGAACCGCCTGGCAGCCGGACGCCTCGAGCCACGGCGGCGCTCACATCGTGCGCGACGGTTGGACGCTCATGGGCCACGCCCGCCTGAACGGGGTCTACGACCGCCAGGCCGGCCCGCGCGGCGACGACAAGGTGTTCATGGCCGGGATGGTCATGGGCATGGCGCGGCGCGACCTGGGCGAGGGTGGCGTCCTGCAGCTGCGCGCCATGCTGAGCCCAGACCCGTTCATGGGCCGCCGTGGCCTGCCTAACCTGCTGAGCAGCGGCGAGACGGCGGACGGCGTCACGCCCCTGATCGACCGCCAGCACCCGCACGAGCTGGTCATGGAGCTGTCGGCAAGCGTCAGCCGGCCCTTGTCGGAGACTTCCAGCGTCTTCCTCTACGCCGGCCTGCCTGGAGAGCCGGCATTCGGGCCGCCGGCCTTCATGCACCGGATGTCGATCATGGACAGCCCGGAGCCGCCGATCAGCCACCACTGGCTGGATTCCACCCACATCACCTTCGGCGTGGTGACCGCCGGGGTCGTGCAGGGCGACTGGAAGCTGGAGGCCTCGGCTTTCCGGGGCCGCGAGCCTGACCAGGACCGCTACGACATCGAGACACCGAAGCTGGATTCCGTCGCCCTGCGGCTGAGCTGGAACCCCACGGCCAACTGGTCCCTGCAGGCCTCATGGGCGGATGTGACGAGCCCCGAGCAGCTGGAGCCCGGCGACGATCAGGAAAAGTGGTCGCTGAGCGCCATCCATACGGTCCCGTTCGGCGACGGCGGCGCCTGGGCGACCACCGCCGCCTGGGGCCGCCGCAGGGCCGGCCACGAGACCCTGGACGCCTGGATCCTGGAGAGCGCGGTGCAGCCCAACGCCGCATGGACGCTGTTCGCCCGGGCCGAACGGACGGAGACCAACGAGCTCACCTCGGTGGGCGGCCACCATGGGCCGACCTACACGGTGGCCAAGGCGTCCGTGGGCGTGGTCCGCGACTGGCGGGTCTCCGCGCGCGCCACCGTGGGCATAGGTGGCCTCTACGCCTTCAACTTCGTCCCCGCCGCCCTGGAGCGGGCCTATGGCGGCGATCCCAACGGCGCCATGGCCTTCGTGCGGCTGAAGCTGGAATAGGGCGCCTCAGGTCATCGGGAGGCCGGGACCCCGGGGCAGGCCCGTGTCGCCGCCGTTCAGGGCCTTCTGCATCATCACCACGTCCACCCAGCGGCCATGCTTGTGGCCCAGGCCTCTGAAGACACCGGCGTCGGCGAAGCCCAGCGAGCGATGCAGGCCAATGGAGGCGGCGTTGGCGTTGTCGCCGATCATGGCGACGAGCTGGCGCGCGCCCAGCGCCGCGCAGGCCTCGATCACCGCCCCCAGCACCGTCTTGCCGACGCCTTGGCCGATGGCGTCGGAGGCCACATAGACCGTGTCCTCCAGGGTGTAGCGATAGGCCGCCCGGGTGCGGAACTGGCTGGCGTAGGCGAAGCCCAGGACGCGGCCGTCCGCCTCCGCCGCCAGGTAGGGCAGTCCCAGGGCCACGACGGCGCTGCGGCGAGCCTCCATCTCCTGAGGCGACGGCGGCGTCTCCTCGAAGGTGCCGAAGCCATGGGTCACGTGATGGCCGTAGATGGCCGCCAGCGCCTCTGCGTCCAGAGGCGTCGCGGGCCGGATGATCATCCCTTCCATGAACCCTCCATGGCCCAGATGGCGAAGGCGTAGTCCAGGGCGATCTCCTTCAGGAAGTCGAAGCGGCCCGACGCGCCCCCATGACCCGCCTCCATGTTGATCTTCAGCAGGATGGGCGCCCCGCCGGTGGTGTGCTCGCGCAGCTTCGCCACCCACTTGGCCGGCTCCCAGTAGGTGACGCGCGGGTCCGAGAGGCCGCCGGTGGCCAGGATCGGCGGATAGGCCTGCGGGGCGATCCGGTCATAGGGGCTGTAGCCGGCGATCAGGTCGTAGGCCGCCGCATCGTGCAGGGGGTCACCCCATTCCGGCCACTCAGGCGGGGTCAGCGGCAGGCTGGCGTCGCTCATGGTGTTCAGCACATCCACGAATGGCACCGCGGCGATCACTGCGCCCCACAGGTCTGGGCGCAGGTTCGCCACCGCCCCCATCAGCATGCCGCCCGCCGAGCCGCCATAGGCCGCGATCCGGCCCCGCATCCCGTAGCCGGCGTCGGCCAGGTGCTCGGCGCAGGCGATGAAGTCGGTGAAGGTGTTGGGTTTCTTTTCCTTGCGCCCGTCCAGGAACCAGCCCCAGCCCTTGTCCGACCCGCCGCGGATGTGTGCGGTGGCCCAGATCCAGCCCCGGTCCACCAGGCTCAGCGAGCGGATCGAGAAGCTCGGCTCCATGGCCATGCCATAGGAACCGTAGCCGTAGAGCAGCAGGGGGGCGGAGCCGTCGAGCGCGGTTCCCTTCAGCATCAGCACGGTGATCGGGATCTGCTGGCCGTCGGGGGCCGTGGCCAGCAGCCGGCGCGCCACGTAGCGATCCGGGTCGTGGCCGGAGGGGATCTCCTGGGTCTTGCGCAGGGTGCGCTGGCGGGTCGCCAGGTCGTAGTCGAAAGTCCGCCGGGGCGTGGTCGGCGACTGGTAGACGAAACGGGCGGTGGTGGTCGCGTACTCGTGGCCGCCCTCCAGGTTCAGCGCATAGGCCTCCTCGTCGAAGGCGACCACGTGCTCGGTCCCGTCGCGGGCGGTCACCACCAGCCGGTCGAGGGCGTCGACCCGCTCGGCGCGGACGATGTGGCCGGCGTAGGCCAGGAAGCCGGTGACGTAGTGGCCTGGACGGTGCGCGATCCAGTCCCGCCACGTCGCTCTCGCGGGTATGGCGGCGTCGGAGACGCTGAGCTTGAAATCCACCGCGCCGTCGGCGTTGCTGCGGATCACCCAACGGTCGGTCCAATGGTCGAGGCTGTACTTCACGCCTTCCCGGCGCGGCTCGGTGACCGCCGGCGCCGCCGTCGGCTCCGCGGCGGGGATCAGCAGCACCTCGGTGGTCTCCTGGTTGCCCACATGGATCAGGATGCAGCTGTCGTCCGAGGCGACGCCGAGGCCCAGGAACATGCCTTCGTCGGGCTCGGTATAGACAAGGACATCCTCGCCGCCGCGCGAAGGCCTGCGGAAGACCTTCGATGGCCGGGCGTTCTCGTCGCGCCATATCCAGAACAGCCATTGGGAATCCGGCGAGAAGACGAAGTCGCCATAGGCGCTTACCACCGGCTGGCCGATCTCCTCGCCGGTGGCCAGATCCTTGACCCGTATGGTGAAATACTCCGATCCCTGCTCGTCGGCCGCCCAGGCGAACAGGGTGTGGTCGGGGCTGTGGCTGGCGGCGCCCACCTGGAAGAAGGCCTTGCCCTTGGCGAGCGCCTCCTCGTCGAGCAGGATCTCCTCGCCGTCGCTCCGGCGGCGTGGCCGGCGGGCATGGATGGGATGCTCCGCGCCGATTTCGTAACGGACATAGTAGTCCCAAGGCCCGTCGGGCGAGGGGACCGATGCGTCGTCCTCCTTGATGCGGCCCTTCATCTCGGCGAACAGTTGCGCCTGGAGGTCGGCGGTTCCCGCCATCAGCGCCTCTCGGTAGGCGTTCTCAGCCTCCAGGTGCTCACGGATGTCGTCCCGCAGCGCTCTGGGGTCGCGCAGCACCTCCTGCCAGTTCTCGTCGCGCATCCAGGCGTAGTCGTCGACGCGGACGCGGCCCAGCTGTTCGATGCGGTGGGGTGCCTTGCGGGCGATCGGCGGTTGTGGACGATTCATAGGCGTTTCATGCGCCGGCGCAGAAACCTGCTCAAGCGATGTGCGCGTCGATTGGGCGCGGGCCCCTCACATCTTCGTCGGTTGTCCGCATGCCCAGAACCTGATTCAAATTATGGCGCATCGCGGGCGCGCAATGTCGCGCCGAGGGTAACAGTAGAGTCGGGAACCGTATGGCCTTGGATCTCTCCGTAGATCTGATCCACGCGACCGTGCAGCTCGAACAGGGGCTGGGCGACGGCACGCGTACGGTCGGGACCGGGTTCCTGATCTCCTCGGTCGCACCTGACGGCGCGCCCCGGACAGTGCTGGTGACCGCCAATCACGTGCTGCAGAAGATGCCTGGCCGCGACGCCCGCATCGGCTACCGTATCGAGAACCCTGACGGCAGCTGGAGCTACTCGCCCCAGACGCTGAAGATCCGCGACGCCCGGGGCGCCGAGCTCTGGACCCATCATCCCTCGCGCGACGTGGCGGCGATCAGCATCACCGCGCCGCCGGAGTTCGCCAAGGCGGCGATCCCCAAGGACTACTTGGCCGCCGACGACACCTTCACCCGCTACGCCGTGGGCGCCGGCGACGAGATGATGGCCCTGGGCTTTCCCCGCGGCCTGGCCGCCAACCAGGCCGGCTTCCCGATCCTGCGCTCCGGGCGCGTCGCCTCCTATCCCGTGGCGCCGGCCAATATCTTCCCGACCTTCCTGCTGGATTTCTCGGTCTTTCCGGGCAACTCCGGCGGCCCCGTCTATATGTCGGGCCAGGCGCAGCGACGGGCGGGCGCCTCCGAGGAGGCCCAGAAGCCCGCGTTCATCGCCGGCCTGCTCACCCAGCAAGTGGAGCTGAACAGCGAGCGGCTGGAGATCGGCATCGTCACTCACGCCAAATATATCCGCGAGACGATGGCGCTGCTGGACGATCCCGCCGCCCCGGTGACGATCGCCGTCGCCCAGCCCGTGACCGGCGCGACGGCGGCTTCGGCGGAAGAAGCGGCCTCGCCCAAATAGATCCGGCGCCGGTTTCCGCTGGCGACCGCTCGCTGCTTCGTTCTATTCCCTCATCAACCGCCAGGCGCCAGGCCGCCCGGCGCGTGGAAGCCTGATGGAGGACAGATGGCGCAGCCCAAGTTCGAGACCCTGGACTATGCCCTGGAGGACGGCGTCGCGACCGTGACGCTGAACCGGCCCGAGAAGCTGAACGCCTTCAACGTGGCCATGATGAGGGAGCTCCTGGCTCTGTTCGACCATACCGACGCCGACGATGCGGTGAAGGTGGTGATCTTCACCGGCGCGGGCCGGGGTTTCTGCGCCGGCGCCGACCTCTCGGGCGGCAAGGAGACCTTTGACTACGAGGCGCAGCGCGGGGCCGGGCTGGCGACGCGCAGGATCGAGAACGGCATCCATCGCGATGGCGGCGGCCTGCTCACCCTGCGGATCTACGAGAGCCTGAAGCCGGTGATCGCGGCGGTGAACGGGGCGGCGGTGGGCGTCGGCGTGACCATGCAGTTGCCCATGGACATCCGCATGGCCTCCACCGAGGCGCGGTTCGGCTTCGTCTTCAACAAGCGCGGGCTCAACCCTGAGGCGGCCTCCTCCTGGTTCCTGCCCCGCCTGGTGGGCATGCAGACGGCGCTGGAGTGGTGCTACACCGGGCGCATCCTGTCGGCGCAGGAGGCCCTTGAGGGCGGGCTGGTGCGCTCCGTCCATGCCCCCGCCGACCTGCTGCCGGCCGCCAGGGCGCTGGCGCGGGAGATCATCGACAACACCGCCCCGGTCTCGATCGCGCTTACGCGCCAGATGATGTGGCGTATGGCCGGCGCATCCCACCCGATGGCCGCGCACCAGGCCGACAGCCGGGCGATCCAGGCCCGCGGGCTCTCAACTGACGCGCGAGAGGGCATATCCTCGTTCCTGGAGAAGCGCCCCGCGACCTTCCAGGATCGCGTCTCGACCGATTTGCCGGATGTCTGGCCGTACTGGGAGCCACCGAGCTTCCGCTAGTTCCTCAAGAACCCCACGCTCGGCGTTTCTCATCTGGCCAACACCTCTCCTCGACAAAACCAGTGGCGCCTTGCCCTTTCAACTAACGCTTGCCATAGAGCCAAAAAGCAGAAACCTATCGGCCGGACGGAAGCGCGACGAATTTTGCTTTATTGGGCGCTTGTGCTTGGTATGGGTTCCCGATAATGACCCCGCTACTGATCTTTTGAATCGCAACTGCGCCAATTCCGGCGTGATATCCGTGGAATGAGAAGTATGGACGAAAAATCGGAAGTCATCGAGATGACGGCGGATATCGTTTCCGCCTATGTCGGCAATAACTCCGTGGCTGCGGCAGATCTCCCGGGTCTGATCCAGAGCGTCCACCGGGCGTTGGCTGGCGTGTCCTCGGGAACCGAGACGGTCGAGGCGGCTCCCAAGGAACCCGCCGTTCCGATCCGCCGTTCGATCACCCCGGACCACCTCGTTTGCCTGGAGGACGGGCGCAAGTTCAAGTCGCTGAAGCGCCACCTGCGCACCAAGTACAACATGAGCCCCGAGGAATACCGCGCCAAGTGGGGCCTGCCGAAGGGCTATCCCATGGTCGCGCCAAACTACGCCAAGGCGCGTTCGGACCTCGCCAAGCAGATGGGTCTGGGCCAGGGCGGCCGCCAGGCGCCGCGCAAGAAGCGCTAAGCTTTTCCGACATGAGTTCCGAGACGCCCGCCATCCGGCGGGCGTTTTCTTTTGGGCGTTCGGCAAGAAATGTGGGGGCGCAACACAAA
>CANJKG010000142.1 GCA_947474775.1 Caulobacteraceae bacterium
ATGACGATCATGGCGGGCGGCTTCGGCCTCTGCGGCATCCCGGAGAACCTGATCGCCGCGATCCGGAACAGCGGTGTGAAGGACCTGACCTTCATCTCCAACAACTGCGGGGTGGACGACTTTGGCCTGGGCATCCTCCTGGCGGCGGGCCAGGTGAGGAAGATGATCTCGTCCTATGTCGGGGAGAACAAGCTGTTCGAGCAGCTCTATCTCTCGGGCGGCCTGGAAGTTGAGTTCAACCCGCAGGGCACGCTGGCCGAACGCATCCGCGCCGGCGGTGCGGGCATCCCGGCCTTCTACACCCGGACCGGAGTCGGCACCCTGGTGGCTGAGGGCAAGGAGGTCCGGGAGTTCGACGGGGAGCTCTATGTGATGGAGCGTGGCCTCACCGCCGACCTGGCCATCGTCAAGGCCTGGAAGGGCGATGCGGCCGGAAACCTCACCTATCGGAAGACCGCCCAGAACTTCAATCCGATGCTGGCCACGGCCGCCAGGGTGACCGTCGCCGAGGTCGAGGAGCTGGTTCCCGTGGGCTCGCTGGTCAAGGAGAACATCCAGACGCCGGGCCTGTACGTCGACCACCTCTTCCAGGGGGTGGCCTATGAGAAGCGCATCGAGCGGGTCACCACCCGGCCGCGCGAAGAGGTGAAGGCCTGATGCCCTGGACCCGCGAACAGATCGCCGCCCGCGCCGCCCGCGAGCTTCAGGACGGCTTCTATGTGAACCTGGGGATCGGCATCCCCACCCTGGTGGCCAACTACATCCCCGAGGGGATGGAAGTGACCCTGCAGAGCGAGAACGGCATGCTGGGCATCGGGCCGTTCCCCTATGCGGGCGAGGAGGACGCCGACCTGATCAACGCGGGCAAGCAGACGGTCACCGAACTCGCCTCCACATCCTACGTCTCCAGCGCCGACAGCTTCGCCATGATCCGCGGCGGCCACATGAACCTCTCCATCCTGGGGGCCATGCAGGTGGCCTCGAATGGCGACCTGGCCAACTGGATGGTGCCCGGAAAGATGGTCAAGGGCATGGGCGGGGCCATGGACCTGGTGGCCGGCTGCCGGCGCATCGTGGTGGTCATGGAGCACACGGAGAAATCCGGCGCGCCCAAGCTGCTCAACGCCTGCACCCTGCCGCTCACCGGCCAGGGCGTCGTGGATATGGTGATCACCGAGCTTGGGGTGTTCGACGTGGCCCGCGGCAAGCGGCCGCTGACCCTGATCGAGACCGCGCCGGGCGTCACCGTAGAGGAGATCCGCGCGAAGACCGGGGCGCCGTTCCAGGCGGCCTGACCGCCGCCTGGATTGCGCCACAAGCGGGCGTTACATTCAGGCTTCCCCAACGGAGCCCGACCCATGAAGACGCGCCTCCTGATCGCCAGCATCCTGGCGCCCCTGCTGCTCGCGGGCGCCGCGCCGGCGGCTGGCCAGATGAAGACCGCGGTCTTCGCCGGGGGTTGCTTCTGGTCGGTGGAGAAGTTCTTCGAGGCCAAGGCCGGGGTCGCAAAGGCGGTTTCCGGCTTCTCCGGTGGGACCTTGAAGAACCCGACCTACAATAAGGGCTTCGGACAGCCGGGCCACGATGGCCACCTGGAGGTCGTGCAGGTCACCTACGACCCCGCCAAGGTCAGCTACGCCCAGCTGGTGGACCATTTCTTCCGTCACATCGACCCCACCGACAACCGTGGCCAGTTCTGCGACCTTGGGCCCTCCTACCGGACCGCCGTGTTCGTCGCCAACGACGAGGAACGGCGGATCGCCGAGGCCACCAGGGGCAGCATCGCCCGCGCGCTCAACGCCAAGGTGGTCACCGAGGTGCGCGGCGCCGCACCGTTCTGGCCGGTGGGGCCCGAGCACCAAGATTTCGCCAAGCGCGACCCGAACGGCCGCTACACTATGTACAGCCGCGGCTGCGGCCGCGACGCGGCGATCAAGGCGGTGTGGGCAGGCCGGTGACCGGGTCGCGGGGGGCGGGTCTGAAGCCCTCGCCGGTGAACATCCGCACCCGGCGCTTGTGGCGGGGGTCGAGGCCGATGCTGATGATCTCGTCGCCATAGGTGCGCGCGAAGTCGGCCTTCATCTCCCGCTCCTTCCAGCCCTCGTAGGCCACGGCCAGCACGCGTCCGCCCCGCTGCGGCGTCAGCGGGGCCTCCGCCTCGGCCTGGTTCTGCGGGGTGGCGGCCAGCAGCCAGGCCGTGAGCTTCGGCGCGTCCGGATCGGCGAAATAGTCACGGCCATAGTAGGCGAGGGCGTAGAACAGCATGCGGTTGTTCACGGCGATGGCCTCGTAGTGTCCCGCGCCGATCGCCTGGTCGATGATGCGCTCGCTGGTGGCCGCCCACCCCTTGGCCCGCTTGAAGCCGCTGGACAGGCCCACGGCGTCGGCGGCGCGTGGCTCGGCGGCGAACACCAGCAGAGCTGCCGCCAGCGCCGCCTGGGTCCCCAGGGCGGCCGTGAACCAGCCCTTGGTCCGCCAGCGGAGCAGCCAGGCGGCCGCCAGCACCGCGCCAGGCACATAGGCCGCCGCCGCCCAGTTGGCGTTGGCCCGGCTCACGAACGCCTGGCCGGTGACGATCGCCAGCGGCGGCAGGATGAAGCAGAGCAACAGGAGATCGGCCGGAGCCATCGCCTTGCGCCTCACCGCCAGGACCACGCCCACCACCAGGACCACGAACGGAATAGGGCCGAACACGCCCAGCTGGCTCCCCAGGAACTCGCCGGCCTGGGCGAAATGGTGCGGACGCTCCACGTCCCAGGACGCATTGGCCCCGATGTGGCGCACCGTGGCGAAGCCGTGGGTGGCGTTCCAGATCAGGTTCGGCGCGATCACCGCGGCCAGGGCGCCGAGCGTTGCGGCGATCGCGGCCGGGCTCCAGGCGCGCCGGGCGTCCGGCGACAGGGCCAGGTGCAGGCCCGCCCCGATCACCGCATAGATCGCCGCGTACTTGCTGAGGAAGGCCAGGCCCAGGGCCGCGCCGCAGCCCGCCGCCGCCAGAAGGCGTCGTCGTCCCTGGGCGGACTGCACCGTCGCATAGGCCAGAAGCGCCAGCCCCAGGAAGGCCATCAGCGGCGCGTCGGTGGCCGCCACCAGGGCCGAGAGCTGAACCCCGGGCATGAGGGCGTAAAGGGCGGCCGCCGCCAGTCCCGCGGCGGAGCCATAGAGCCGGCGGCCGACCCCGAACACCGCCAGGGTGGCGATGGCCTGGAACAGCGGCGCGGCGACCCGCACCCATGGCTCGGCGTCGCCCCCGATGGCGGTGGAGGCCCACACCGCCCAGGCGACCATCGGCGGCTTGGAATAGTAGCCGAGGTCCAGGGTGCGCGACCAAAGCCAGTACTGCGCTTCGTCCGGATAGAGTTCCAGCGGCGTACGGAATATCGTCGTCAGCCGCGCCAGCGTCAGGGCCGCGGTCAGCAGCACCACGGCGCGCCAGTCGCCGGCCGGACGCTTCAGGCCCGTCACGTCAGAGGACATCGCAACTCCCATGGGACGGCCGGAACCTAAGGCAAGGGTGTGACCTGTAAAGCACGCCTCGCCAGCTTTTGCGGCGCCGCACCCTGGAGACGCCCGCGCCGTAACAAAACCGTCACCCACTGCTGGAATTTCCGCGCTATAGGCCGTCAAAGGCTATGAGCGCTTCGGGGCCGAGGCGTTTGGGATACGGGAAAAGGGGTTTTCCATGACATCGATGAGCAGGCTCGCCGCTGGTGCGGCGTTCGCGGCGTTGCTGTGCGGTTCGGCCAGCGCGGTCTACGCGCAGGACGTCACCAGCTCCGTACGCGGTCAATTGAGCGGCGGCAGCGGCGCGGCGGTCTCCAACGCGACGGTCACCATCCTGCACGCGCCGTCGGGAACCCGGGCGGTGGTCTCGTCCAACAGCCAGGGCATCTTCGACGCCCGCGGCCTGCGGGTCGGCGGCCCATACACGGTGACGGTGGCCGCGCCGGGCTTCGAGACCAAGACGCTTTCCGGCGTCAACCTGGCCCAGGGCGACACCCTGCGACTGGACTTCTCCCTGAGCGAGGAGAACGCCGTCGAGGAACTGGTGGTGACCGCCAGTCGCAACCCTGAAGCCGACAACTCCGGCCTGGCTTCGACCGCGAGCCGCGAGAGCATCGCCACCACCGTCTCGGTCAACCGGGATATCCGCGACATCGCCCGTCAGAACCTGCTGACCTCGGCGAACACGGCGTCGGACGGCGGGCTCTCCATCGCCGGCTCAAACCCGAAGATGAACCGGCTCACCATCGACGGCATGTCGGTAGGTGACGATTTCGGCCTCAACAGCGGTGGTTTCCCCACCCGGCGGGGCCCGGTCTCGCTCGACGCCATCGAGCAACTCACCGTCCAGGCGGTGCCCTACGATGTGGAAAATGGCGACTTCCAGGGCGGCGCGATCGACATCGTCCTGAAGTCCGGGACCAACCAATTCCACGGCATCGGCTTCATCAACTATCTCAACGACGGCATGACTGGCCGCAATCTGAAGGGTAGACCGGTCACCACCGCAATCACCCAGGACAACTACGGCGGCTTCCTCAGCGGTCCGATCTGGAAGGACCGGGCGTTCTTCGCGATCTCTTACGAGAAGTACAAGACCGCCGAGCAGGTGACGACCGGTCCCACGGGGGCCGGCTTCCCCAACTCCTTCGCCAACCTGCCGCAACAGACCATCGACCAGGTGCTGAACATCTTCAGCTCCCAGTACGCCACCAAGTTCGACGCCGGCAACATCCCGCGCACCACGCCGATACTGGACGAGAAGTATTCCGCCAAGGTCGACGTCAACATCACCGAAGACCATCGCCTGGCGCTGACCTACCGATACGCCCTGTCGGAGGCCCGCTCGAAACCCAACGCCACGCCGTCGGTGGCCGGCCTGAGCTCAAACTTCTACCTTTCCGGCGAAGAGGACTACACCTACGTCGGCGAACTGAACTCGCGGTGGACCGACCAGTTCAGCACCACACTCCGCGTCTCCTATCGCGACTATGAGCGCCGTCAGAACCCCGATTCAGGCCAGGAATTCGCCGAGCTGCAGATATGCACCGCGGCGGTGAGCACCGGTGTGCCGACCACCTGCGACAGCCCGGCCAGCGCGATCCGCATCGGCCCGGACGAGTTCCGCCACGCCAACGAACTGGAGACCCACAACCTGCAAGTCCAGGCCAAGGCGACCTACTCGGTGGGCTCGCACCTGTTCAAGGTGGGGGTCGAGTCCCAGAACCTGGAGATCGTCAATCTGTTTGTCGCCCAGAGCGACGGCACCTACTACTTCGACTCCATCGCCGACTTCGCCGCCGGCCGGGCGAACCGCTTCCAGTACAACAACGCCCCGTCGGGCAATCCCTTCGATGCGGCGGCCAGCTTCAAGTACCAGCAGAACAGCTTATATCTGCAGGACATCGTCGACGTCACCGACGAGCTGCAGATTTCGGCGGGCGCCCGTTTCGATTGGTTCAACAGCAACGACCGGCCGATCCTCAACCCCTTGTTCGCCGCCCGAAACGGCTTCGACAACCGGACCACCTACGACGGCCGCTCGATCCTGATGCCGCGCGTGGCCTTCAAGTGGGACCCGGGGAGCTTCTACAAGGTCAGCGGTGGGTTCGGCATCTTCTCGGGCGGCGTCCCGGACGTGCTGATCGCCACCTCATATTCGACCACCGGGTACGCCAACGCCGGCATCCAGATCCAGCGTAACGCCGACGGCACCTTCGTGGAGACGGGTAACTCGCCGCTGTTCACCCAGGCCATCGGCGCCACGGCGCTCAATGTGAACCGAGCCGACCCGCGCTTCGGCTATGATCTGCCCGCCACAGTCACCGGCCTGGTGACGCCGGCGGCCCTGCCGCCGAACTCGCAGGTCATCGCCCTCGATCCCTCGTTCAAGGTTCCCTCGGCCTGGAAGTTCTTCCTGAACGCCGCGTTTGATCTCCCCTGGGAATTCAAAGCGACAGCCGATGTGGTGGTCGCCGACGTCCGAGACACCCTCGCCTACCGCGATACCCGCGTCCGCGCGTTGACTGTCGGCGGCGCGCAGCAGTTCACGCCGGACGGCCGCCCGCGTTACGACGGGCTCACCATCACCGACGCCCAGCGGGCAGCCCTCGGTATCGGCGGCACCAACGTGCAGACCAACCAGGACTTTGTCGTCTATAACGAACACCGCGGCGCGGGTTGGATCGCAGGAGCAAGCCTTTCCAGGGCCTGGTTCGGCCGCGACCTCTACACGTCCATTGGCTATGTGCGGCAGAAGCTGAACGAGGGCACCAGCGGTCTTCGCTTCGGCACAACCGGCGGCTCGCTCTACTCCAGCCAACTTGCCGACGCCTTCGATTCCAACAGCGACGCCTACGGGCGTGGCTACGAGGAGGTCAAGGACCGGATCAAGGTCGACGTCAGCTACAAGCACGAGTTCATCCGGGGCGCGGCCACCCGCATCACCCTGTTCGGTGAGGCCCGCTCAGGACGGCCGTTCAACGTCACCATGGGCAGCGTGGGCGGCAACCGCAGTCCGGTGTTTGGCGTCAACCGCTCGGCCTTCCAGCTCTATGTGCCGGACTTCGTCAACGACCCGAACCCCAACGACCTGGATGTGGGCTTCGTGACCTTCGCCAACGCCGCCACCCGCGACGCCCTGCGGGCCGCCGTGGCGCGGTTCAACCTGCCGGTCGGGATCGTGCCTAAGGGCTTCAACCGCAACCCCGACGTGAACCAACTCGACCTGCAGATCGCCCAGGACATCCCCATGGTTTTCCTGGAAGGCCACAAGTTCCAGATCCGGTTCGACATCCAGAACGTGCTCAACCTTCTGAACAGCAAGTGGGGCACGGTCGAGGAGTACGGCAGCATTACCGGTTCCGGCCAGGGCAACAACCGGATCCTCGATGTCCAGTGCGCCACCTCTACCGGGGCTTTCGCGACCACCGGCAGCACCACCTGCGCGCGCTACCTCTATTCGAACCCCAGCAACACGGCGCTGAACCGGACGACGTTCAACGATCGTTCGCTCTGGTACATGCAGGTCTCGCTGCGCTACGAGTTCTAAGGCGCAGGACCATTCTCGAAACCGGGCGGCCGCAGCGATGCGGTCGCCCTTTTTCGTAGGATGCGCGCACAGCGCTTGACGGAGTCCGCGCCCGCGCCCATCTGCGCGCGTCCGTATCGGAGTCGCCATGACCCTCACCGTCCCCGCCGAATGGGCGCCCCATCGGGCCATGTGGCTGGGTTTCCCCAGCCATGCGGACTTGTGGGAGGACGACCTCGCGGCCGCCCAGGCCGAGGTGGCGGCGCTCGCCCGCGCCCTGGCCGGCCCGGGCGGCGAGCGGGTGCGGCTGCTCACCGGCTCCCCGCAGGGCCTGGAGGACGCGCGCCGCCTGCTGGGGGACGCGGACGGTGTCGACATCGTCCCCGGCGCCTTCGGCGACATCTGGCTGCGCGACACCGGGCCGATCTTCGCGAAGGATGGCGATAACCTCACCGCGCGCGCCTTCCGCTTCAACGGCTGGGGCGGCAAGTACGCGCTGGAGCACGACGACACCGTGGCGACCCAGATCGCCCAGGCCGCCGCCGTCCCCCTGGCGGCGCACGGCTTCATCCTGGAGGGCGGGGCGGTCGACCACGACGGGGCCGGCACGGTGCTCACCACCGGCCAGTGCGTGCTGAACCCCAACCGCAACCCCGGCTGGACGGAAGCAGAGGCGGAGGCGGCGCTCGCCGCCAGCCTCGGCGCGCGCAAGGTGCTGTGGCTGGGCGATGGCCTCGCCAACGACCATACCGACGGCCACGTGGACAACCTCGCCCGCTTCGTCGCCCCCGGCGTGGTGGCCTGCCCTGTGGCCTGGGGCCGCGGCGACCCCAACGCCCAGGCCTATGACGACGCGGCCCGCCGGCTGGGCGCCATGACCGACGCCACGGGCGCGGCCCTGAAGGTCGTGCGCATCCCCTCGCCCGGCTGGATCGACGCGGCCGAGGGCGGCGCAGCGCCGGCCAGCCACATGAACTTCCTGATCGCCAACACCGCGGTGATCGCGCCCATCTACGAGCCGCGCCCCGGCGAACTGGCGGTCCAGGCGCTGGAGACCCTGTTCCCCGGCCGCAAGGTCATCGGCCTGCCGTCGCGCGCCATCCTCACCGGCGGCGGCTCGTTCCACTGCATCACCCAGCAGGAGCCCGCCTGATGGCCCGAATGCTCACCGTCGCGGCCCTGCAGGCCTCCTATGGTATGGACCTCGCCGCCAATATCGACAGGACCAGGGACCTGATCCGCGAGGCCGCGGCGGCGGGCGCCCAGGTGATCCTGCCGTCGGAGCTGTTCCAGGGGCCCTACTTCTGCGTCGCCCAGGAGGAGCGCTGGTTCGCGAATGCCCACCCCTGGCGCGAGCATCCCTGCGTCACCGCGCTCGCCCCCCTGGCCGCCGAGCTCGGCGTGGTGATCCCGATCTCGATCTTCGAGCGCGAGGGCCCGCACTATTTCAACAGCCTGGTGGTGGCCGACGCCGACGGAAGCCTGCTCGGCGTCTACCGCAAGAGCCACATCCCCGATGGCCCCGGCTATATGGAGAAGTACTACTTCCGCCCCGGCGACACCGGCTTCAAGGTCTGGGACACCCGCCACG
>CANJKG010000143.1 GCA_947474775.1 Caulobacteraceae bacterium
CGCCGGTGTCTGCGACGCGCCCTGCGGAACGACGGGCTGGGTGATCGACAACGCGAAGACCTGATAGCCGAGGGACCTTCACATGGCTGACGCCGCGCTGGATGGATACAGGGTCGACCACAATATCCTCCGTACACAGATCGACCGCCTGCTGCAGTCCTGGGGCGTGTCGCCCAACGACGCGGCGATCATTACCGACGCGCTCATGTGGGCTGACCTGCGCGGCGTCGACAGCCACGGCATGTCGCTGCTGCCCGGCTACGCCGCCGCCTGCCGCAAGACCCCGCAGCGGGCCAAGGCCATGGCCACCGTGGCGCGGGACGGCCCGGCGTTCGCGCTGATCGACGGGCACGGCGGCTTCGGCCACCCGGTGGCGCGCATGGCCATGACCACAGCCATGGCCAAGGCCAGGCAGTTCGGGGTGGGCATGGTCGCGGTCCGCAACTCCGGCCATTTCGGGCCGGCCGGCTTCTATACGGAGATGGCCGCAGAGCAGGGGCTCATCGGCCTGGCGACCACCACCGTCACCGGCCTGCGGGTAGCGCCCACGGGGGGCCGCCAGGCCCGGCTGGGGACCGATCCCATCTCCTTTGCGGCGCCGTCGGCGGACGGCCTGCCGTTCCTGCTGGACATGGCCACCACGACGGTGGCGGCCGGCAAGCTCAGGAACAAGGCCGTGGAGGGCCTGCAATGTCCGCCCGGATGGGTGCTCGACGGCGAGGGCCGGCCATCCACCGATCCCATGATGGGGCTGACCGACGCCGGCTTCATGACCTCGCTGGGCGGCTCGGCCGAGTCGGGCAGCTACAAGGGCTACGGCCTGTCGGTGATGGTCAACATCCTCAGCTCCTGCCTGTCGGGCGCCGCCCTGATCACCGACCCGCAGCGGGGCACGCGCGAGAGCGGCGTCGAGATCGGCCACTTCTTCCTGGTGATCGATCCCTGCGTGTTCCGGGACGGCGACGCCTTCGCCCAGGACGTCGCCGCGCTCAACGGCGCCTTGCGCGCGACGCCACGCGCCGATCCCGAGGTCCCGGTCATGGTCGCGGGCGATCCCGAGCGGGCGACGCTGGCGACCCGGCTGCGCGATGGCGTCCCCGTCGCGCCGGCCTTCCGCGAGAAGCTGCGCAGGCTGGTGGAGCGGAGCGGCGTCGCCTGGCTGCTGCCTGAAGCCTAGAACTGGCCCAAGAGCAGGACCGGTTCAGATGGAATCACCGGAGCCGAAAATCCTGCCCTAAATCAAAAGCGTAGAGCCTGATTCACGGTTCGGTTCGAACCGATCAGGCCCTAGTAGCCCCGTTCGAGCTCAATCAGGTTCTGCAGCGGCTTGCCGGCCAGGAACAGGTCGACGTTCTGCAGGAAGCCCTCGGCGATCCGCGTCTGGATGCCGGGCGAGCTCCAGGAGATGTGGGGACTGAGCCGCACTCGTGGATGGCCATAGAACGGATGGCCTTCGGGCGGCGGCTCCCGGGCGGTGGTGTCGAGGGTGGCGGCGCCGACCAGGCCGGCGTCCATGGCCCGCAGGAGGGCGTCCTCGTCGATCATCTCGCCGCGGGCGATGTTGACGATATGCAGCCCGGGCTTGGCCAGGGCGAACACCTCGTCGGTGAACAGGCCGCGGGTCTGGTCGGTGAGCGCCAGGCAGACCACCAGATGGTCCGAGCGGGAGATCAGCTCCCGGAGCGTCGGGACCAGCTCGAAATCCGCCGGCTGGTCCGACCGGCGCCATCCCACCACATGGGCGCCGAACGCCTGCGACAGCTGCGCGACCCGGCCGCCGATCGCGCCCACCCCGGCCAGCCCGACGGTGGCGCCGGCCAGGGTGCGAAGCCCGCGTTGCTTCCACCCCTGCGGCGAGCTCACCCGGATCTGGTCCCAGCGCTTGGCTTGGGTCAGCATGGCGGTCAGGGCGAACTCGGCGATGGCGGCGGCGCTGGAGCCTCGGGCGCAGGCCACCTGATGGGAGGCGAACAGCCAGGGCGGGAAACCGTCGATGCCGGTGGAGGTGGACTGGACCCACTTCAGCTTCGGCGAGGGCCAGCCGGGCGGCGGCTGCGCCGGCGCGCGGCGCCAGATCCGGCTGGTGGTGAGCAGGACGTCGGCCTGCGGCGGGACCTCCCAGGGCGCATTGGGATCGACGGGAATCAGGCGGAGCTTCCCCGACCGCCCGATCTGCGAGAGGAACTCAGCGTAAAGTCTCTCGTCGAGATTGCTGGCGACGATCAGGGTCTCGGCCGCCATCGGGCTCAGGACGCGCCGCCGGCCAGGCAAGCGTCCACGGCCTCCAGCAGCACCGCCTGGCGGATCGGCTTGGACAGGGTGGTGTTGGCGCCGAGCAGGCTGGCCAGGCGCAGGAACAGGTCGCCGCCGGTGTTGGCGCCGCCGGACATGGCGATGATCGGCAGGCGGGTGTCGAGGCGCCGCATCTCCCGGATGGTCTCCACGCCTTCGCGATTGGGCATGACGATATCGGTGATCACCATGTCGGGCTTGTCCTCATCGAACATCAAGAGGGCCTGGTCCCCGTCGCCGGCCTCGGTGACCTCGTGACCGGCCTTCTCGAGGATGATGCGCAATGTGCGCCGAAGCATCGGCTCATCATCGACAAGAAGGATACGCGCCATACGACTTCCTCTGGTGGAGTCCGGCTGTACGCGCCGACGCTCCTATGCGACTCGACTTCAGATTGCGAGGGCCTCTCGCACCAAAGCTCCCTGGCCGCCCGCGCGTCCATCTTCGGAACCCCGCACGCGCTGGCGCTACCTAAGGTCGCAGACAGAAGGCCAGTGATTCGCGGACCAAGGCGAGATTCCAGGGTGCGGGGCCAGGAATCCAGTGTGACACTCTCCCGAGATAGCCCCTCCTGAGGATCTGGGGACTCTTCAGGCGGCTTGGCCCAACTGTCGGGCCAGGAGAGCGGCCTCGGACAGCGCGCGCATGGCGTCGTTCAGATGGGTGCAACCTAGGGGGCCCTTGAGGGTCACCGGGACCTGCGCGCGCAGGTCTTCCAGCGGGACGCCCAACAGGCGGTCAAGGTTGGCCGGCGCGGCCGGGCATTCGCGGTAGGGCAGGACGCGGGGATCGGCGACGGCGCTGAGCAGACGCCCCGTGGCCGCGTCGGCCGTGGCCTGGAGGCCATATTCGTGGACCGCCGCGCGTCCGCCCTGCGGCAGGCTGGCCGAATCCTGGAAGCCGGAATCGATGTGGATGACGCCGTCGCCCAACCAGACGTCGATGCGCCGGGCGCGCCGCATGGAGACGCCGGCATGCTCGGCCAGCGGGTGCCAGCCGATGGGGTCGTCCGGGCGTTGCAGGGGCGGCACGACGGCGGAGTTCTGTTCGCTGTGGGAGACGCCGCCCTCGCCCAGGGCGGAGGAGCCGGTCTGGAAGCCGGTGCAGATGTTCTCCATGTTGCGCGGGCCCCCGGGGCGGCCGACGGCGGCCCAGTCACCCTGCCACCGCGACCAGGCCCAGCGCGCCACGAGGCTGGCGCCGGAGATGTCGTCGAGCAGCAGGTAGAGCGGCGTGCCGGCCTCCCGCTCGCCCGGCAGGGCGGCCTCGATCACGCTTCGCAGGTGGCCGCCGCCACGGGCGCCCACCAGGGCCTGCAGGCGCTCGTCGGGCGGGGTCGAGGCGATGGAGGCGATCGCCCGCTCGGGGGTGATGGTCATGTCGATATGGGCCTGGGCGAGGATGCTGGGCTCGCCGACGACAGGCGTGAACAGGTCGCGGGCCCGTCCGGCCATGAACCATGTCCCCTGCGGGCCGTCCGGCCAGGTGCTGTCCAGGGTCGAGGTGCGCCGGACGGAGCCGGGTCGCCGCGGGGGCGCGTGCCCGATGGGGTTCCGCGGCGCCGCGTCCCAGATATTGGCCAGCCGCATTTCAGGGCCCTTTTTACACAACAGCTTCCGTTCTGGTCGTTCGGCGAGCTGTTGACAACGGGGGGAGGGGCGGCGGCTGTCACGTCACCTACTTGATCGCCAGCGGGTTGATCGGCGAGCCCACCGCGCGGGGGAAGTTCAGCGGCGGGGCGGAGAAGAAGAACTCATAGACCCCATCCTGCTCGCAGTCGGCGGCCAGTTCGTCGAGCACGAACAGTTCGCCCAGCATCAGGCCCATGTCGCGCAGGGCGACCATGTGGAAGGCGCACTTGGGCAGGCCCCTCGGCTGCGGGATCACCTCCACCGCCGAGTTGTCGGCGCAGATGGCGGCTACCTCGCGGCCGTGCAGCCAGCGCGCGCAGTCGAAGTGCAGGCCGGGCTGGTTCGCCAGCGGCTGGCGCGTCTGGGCCCAGTCCCCCAGCATCCCGGTGCGCACCAGGACGATGTCGCCGCTGGTCACCTTCACCCCCTGGCGGGCCTCGGCCGCCTCCAGGTCTTCGGGGGTGACCGGATAGTTCGGCGGCAGGCGCGGCAGCCCCTTGAGCCGGGCGATGTCCAGCAGCACGCCGCGCGAGACCACGCCACGCTTCCAGTTGCCGATGGCGCAATGCTGGGCCCCGGCCGCCGTGACCGTCGCGGCGGGAAAGCCGTTGTAGAGCACGTCCTCGTACCAGAGGTGGGCCAGGGAATCCCACTGGGTGGAGCCCTGCAGGGCGATGATCGCCATGTCGTCGGACGAGTGGAACTGGTCGTCGGGCGCTGCGTGCAGGTCGTGGCCGCAGAAGCGCATCATCTGGTGCATCGGGTTGAAGCGGCCGCCCGCGGGCTTCGCCGGGCCGTCCCTGTCCAGCGACAGGGCCAGCGAGAAGATGGCGCCCCGCCGGATCAGCCGGCCGGCCTCCACCAGCTTCTGCGGGGTTATGAAGTTGGTGGTGCCGCACTCGTCGTCCGCCCCCCAGCGGCCCCAGTTCCGCAGCGCCGCGCCGGTGGCCAGCACCTCTGGATGGATATCGTTGGCCATGGGCGTCCCCCCGTTCTGAACCCGTCGAGGGGCCTTGCCGCACTATGGCGCGTCGCCGGAGGCGTGACTACGGGACCCTCAATCTGCGGGCAGGATGGCGGCGTCTGCTCCGCCCTCGACGGGGTGCTGACCGCCAACGGCCACGACCGGCTCGGCGCCGAGATCGAGGCCACCGGGGCGGCGCTGCAGGCGGGGCCGATTACCGGGGGGGGCCTAGGGTTCTTCGTCCCTCTCTGGCGGGTAGCGGCCCAGGCTGATCGCCAGGAGGGCCGCGCCCGTCAGCAGGATCGCGAGCATGCTCAGCGTGAGGTCGTAGGATCCCGTGGCGTCGAACAGGGCCCCTGCCGCCATCGGCGCCAGGGCGTAGCCTCCGGCGAACATCGCCATCCCCATGCCGTAGATGGCCCCGAAATGCCGGGGTCCGAAATAGCGGGACAGCAGGAAGGGCAACAGATCGCCCTCGACGCCTGAGGCCAGGCCTACCAACAGGGTGGCGATGACGGCCCGACTATAATCGCCGTCGTAGTTCAGCAGCATGACGCAGCCCACCGCCGGCGCCAGCAGGGAGGCGAAGGCCACCCAGCGCCCGTGCACCCGGTCGAGCAGCCAGCCGCCGAGCCAGCGTCCCGCCAGCACCGAGGGGCCCATGATGGCGGCGACGCCAACCGCCTGGCCCGGCGTGAGGCCGCCGTCGGTCAGCAGGGGCGGCAGGTGGGTGATCACCCCCGACGTCACCATTGCGGCCACCGCCATCAGGATGGCGATGCGCCAGAAGCTGAAGGTGCGCACGGCCCGGGCGGCGGTCCATCCCCAGGCGCCGGCCGGGGCCGCGGGCTGTTCCGGGGCGGTCTTGTCGATGCGCGGCGGCTTGAACAGGAACACCACCATCGGGAACAGGACCAACAGCGTGGCCAGGCCCAGGCCCGGATAGACCCCGCGCAGGCCGAAATGGCTGAACAACCACAGCGCCAGGATCGGATAGATGGCGGCCGAGACCCCTGAGCCGGACACCGCGATGCCGAACGCCAGGCCGCGCGAGGCCTTGAAGGCCGGGGCGACGCCCGTCACCCAGACCACCGGATTAAGCGTCACCGCGAAGGTCGCGTAGAGCGCCCAGGCGCCCATCCACAGCGGCATCGAGGGCATCGAGAAGGCCACCAGTCCCATGGCCAGCGCCGAAAGCGGCACACCGATCAGCGCTACCCGTCTTGGACCGAATTTGTCGACCAGCAGGCCTATGGCCGGGATCAGGGCGATGGTGGCCAGCGAAGTGATCATGGTCGCGGCCGAAATCCCCGCCCGCGACCAGCCAAAGGCCTCGGACAACGGCTTCATCATCACGCCCAGGGAATAGACGTGGGCGCCGACCGCAGTCGTCCCGAACACCGCCGTTAGGACCAGCGGCCAGCCGCCCTTCCACTCGCGCAGAGCCTCACCCGACATGGTTCACCGCGTCCAATAGGCCCCGCCCTCGACACGAAGTGTCTCGCCTGTGATGAACGCCGCCTCGTCCGACAGCAGGAAGGCCACCGCGCTCGCCACGTCCCGCGGTTCGCCGAAACGGCCGAGCGGGATAGCGCCCGGCGGCGGCGTGAGCGGGACGCCCTCCTGGGCGCCGGGATAGTTGCGCTTGAACTTCTCGCTGAGCGTGGCGCCGGGGATCACTGTGTTCACCCGCACCCCATACTCCGCCGCCTCGATCGCGCCTACAGCGCTCAGGTGATTGAGGGCCGCCTTGGAAACGGAATAGGCCGCTCCGCCCTTGCGTACGCGCACCCCTGACACCGAGGAGATGTTGACGATCGCCCCCGAGCCCTGGCCCTGCATAACCTCCAGGGCGGCGCACATGCCCACGAAGGGCGCCTCGACATTGATCTCGAACATCCGTCGCCACTTAGCTGTCGGCGTCTGCAGCAGCGTGCCCTGGAAGGTGTAGGCGGCGTTGTTGACCAGGCCGTCGAGGCGCCCGGCGCGCTCGAACACCCCCTTGATCGCGCCGGCGAAGGCGTCCGCGTCGGCCACGTCGACGGCGATGGCCTCGCAAGCGCCGCCGGCCTCCCTGAGGCGCGCGGCGGCGGCCTCCAGGAACTCGGCGCGCCGGGCGAGCATCACCACATGCGCCCCATCCTCCGCAAGGGCCTGGGACACCGCGAAGCCGATTCCCTCGCTGGCCCCGGTCACAACCATGGTCCGGCCGCTGAAGCGCATGTCCTGAATCCCCATTGAGGCTATTTGCGCTTTTTCTTGCGCCACTCTTCCTCATTGCCCCCGCCCAACGGGATAGGGTCTGCGGCGATGGCGTCAAGCTCCGGTGAGGCCGCGGTGATCACCGGTGGGATCGGCATGGCCACACCGCCCGACACGCCGAAGCCGTCCTGGCCCCTGGTGGTCGCCGAAGCCACCGAAGCTATGATCTGCCTGAACTGTTGGGTGACGGCCGTGGTCCCGCAGCCATCGATGACGTTGCAGCCGTTGAAGCGCACGGCGCCGCCCTCGCCATCGAAGCGGAAGTAGGTCGACACCGCCGCGCCCAGTCCGGTCCTCAGCACCCCGTTTCGATCACGGAAGGCGCCGAACAGGTCGACGATCCGTGCGGGGCTGACGATGAGCACGTCGTCTCTGGGGGCGGAGGCGCGGTTGATGAGGTAGATGCCGTTCGGCAGGGTCATCGAGCCGGTGTTCTGCTGCACGATCCGGTCCGAGGCCGAAAGCTCCAGGCCGCCGGCCGCCAGGAAGATCCGGCCCTGCTCGTCCGGCGTGGGCGCGACGCCTTCCGGGCGGTTGCGGGCGATGTCGATCTGTTTGGGCTCCACCTCGGCGACCAGGTCGATGAACCGCTGGCTGCCCAGGATCACGTCGCGCTGGGCGTTCAGGACCACCTCGTCGAAGGCGCGCACGCCCTGGTACCCGGCCTCCGGCGAGCCCATGGCCGCCCCGATCGCCCCGCTCACCAGGATGCGGCCCGGGCGGAACGGGGAATCCAGCGGGGCCTCGCCGATGACCAGGATGCCGCCGTTGAGGTTGGGCGCCAGGGCGCCTGAGACGAGCACATCGTTGTCGGCGCCCGCCGCCAGCATCAGCCTGGGCGTGCGGGCCGGGTCGACGTTCAGGGCGTGGACCAGGAAGTCGCCGCGTGCGGGGCCGTTGGGAGAGCCGGCGTAGAAGCTCGCCTCGCCGCTCACCAGGAAGCGCTGGAACTCGGCGTCGGTCAGCCACAGGCCGATGACCTCGGGACCTGCGGCCGCGCCGCCCGGCAGGGACGCCGAGGCTGCGGCGGAGCCTCCCAGCGTGAAACCGCCCTGCAGCGACTCCACCCGCAGGTTCTGGGCGCGGAGCTGGCCGGCGACCTCCAGGTCGGTGGCGCGGATCGTGAAGTTGCGGCCGGCGGAGCTGGCGTTCAGCGTCAGCGCGCCGGCCACGCTGACGGTGACGTCCCGTCCGCCGGTGAAGGCGATGGCGCCGGCGCCAGTCAGGGCCGAGCCGCCCGGCGCGCCGAAGGTCACGTCCGCACTGGCCCCGCGCGCGACCAGGGTGAGGTTGCGGCCGGCGGGAGGGTCGTCGATTCCCGCGCCGGTGAACGCCGCCGACCCCAGCACCACGCCGCCGGCGGCGTCGGTGGAGGTGATCAGGATGTCGTCCGCCGCCAGGGCCGATCCGACGTTGGCGACGCCGGCGGCGTTGACCACC
>CANJKG010000144.1 GCA_947474775.1 Caulobacteraceae bacterium
ATCAGCCGCGAGGAGATGGACGCCTGGGCGGCGCGCTCCCACCAGCGGGCCATCGAGGCGATCGACGCCGGCCGGTTCGTGGACGAGATCCTCCCCGTCGAGGCGCTGCGCCGCGACGGCTCCACCTTCATGTTCGGCGTGGACGAGCACCCGCGCCGCGGCAGCACCGCCGAGCGGCTGGCGACCTTGAAGCCGCTGCGCGAGATCGAGGGCTTCTCGATCACCGCCGGCAATTCCAGCGGGGTCAATGACGCCGCCGCCGCCCTGGTGCTGGCGGACGGCGACTTCGCCAAGGCGGAGGGCCTGAACCGGATGGCGAAGATCCGCGCCTGGGCCTCGGTAGGCGTCGATCCGCGCCTGACCGGCATCGCCCCTGTCGATGTGATCCCGAAGGTGCTGGCCCGCGCCGGCGTCAAGCAGTCCGACATCGCCCTTTGGGAGATCAACGAGGCCTTCGCCTCCGTGCCGATCGCGGCCTGCAAGCAGCTCGGCATCGACGAGGACAAGGTCAACACCAGCGGCAGCGGCTGCAGCCTGGGCCATCCCATCGCGGCCACCGGCGCGCGCATGCTGACCACCATGATCCATGAGCTTCAGCGGCGCGGCGGCGGGCTAGGCCTGGCCACCATGTGCGCGGGCGGCGGCATGGCCGGCGCCGTCATCATCGAGGTGTGATTGCGCCCGTGACCACTGAGACCCGCTATGACTTCTCGACCCGGGCGCAGGTGCGCGACCTGGGCGACGCCGGGCTGCGCCTGCAGGGCTGGCTGCGGACGCACCTGCCAGGCGCCGCAGACCTCACGGTGACCGACGTCAGGATGCCCTCGTCGGCCGGCGTGGCCAACGAAACGCTGATGCTGGAGACCCGGCGCACCCTGGATGGGGCGCCGGTGACCGTGCGCTACGTGGTGCGGGTGGACACCCACGACCACCTGTTCCTGGGCATGGACCTGGCGGCCCACCACCGCATCTACGCCACCATGGCCGAGGTTCCGGGCGTGCCGGTCCCGGCGGTGCTCGGACTGGAGGCGGACGCCTCCGTGCTGGGCGACCGTTTCTTCGTCATGGAGCACGTCTACGGCCGGGTTCCTCCGGACCGGCCCAACTTCAATGAGGCGGGCTGGGTGAAGGATCTGGCCGCGCCGCAGCGGGCGAGGCTTTCGCGTGCCTTCGTCGAGACCATGGCCGCGATGCATGCCGCCGATGTGACGAAGTTCGAGTTCCTGAAGCGGCCGCACCTGGGCTCCTCGGGCCTGGAGCAGGAGATGCGCCACTGGCTGGGCTACGCCGACTGGTGCAAGGCCTCGGAGATTCCGGTGATCGCCGCCTCGGCCAGGTGGCTGGTGGAGCATTTCCCGAAAGATCCGCCCACTGAGTTCGCCTGGGGCGACGCGCGGATGCAGAACGTCATGTTCCACGAGGACGGCTCCTGCGCGGCGATCTTCGACTGGGACATGGTCTCCCTGGGCGGACCGGAGGCCGACCTCGCCTGGCACGCCATCACGGAGCAGTCGCACACGGCGGCCGTCGGCAAGCCCCGCCTGGAGGGCATCTTCACGCCCCAGGCGGTGGTCGACTGCTGGGAGGCGACCACCGGGCGCAAGGTGCGCAACTGGGACTGGCAGCTGATCTTCGCCTCGTTCAGGTCGGCGGCCATCTCGTTCAAGATGGGCTCGATGCTGAAGGCGAGGGGCGAGCTGGCGCCGCAGTCGGAGTACCTGCTCAACAACAACGGCGGCATGCAGTGGCTGGCCCAGCTCCTGGACCTGCCGCCCCCGGGCCCGATCACCCGGCCGTTCCGCGGCCTCGACAAGTAGGGCCCCCCCGATGACCGACGTGGCGGCTGATGATCTGGACGCCTTCCGCGGGGAGGCTTGCGCCTGGCTGGCCGAGAACTTCCCGGCTTCGCTGCGCGGCGGCCAGGACCCGACCCGGGCGCCGGGACCGCAGGTGCTGACCCCGGACCAGACGCTCTGGAAGCAGCGCATGGCCGACAAGGGCTGGGCGACGCCCACCTGGCCGGCGGCCTATGGCGGGGGCGGCCTCTCGGCGGCCCAGGCGCGTGCGCTGCAGCAGGAGATGGACCGCACGGGCGCCTACAACCCCATGTACGGCATGGGGTTGATGATGCTGGGCCCGACCCTGCTGGAGGTGGCCAGCGAGGCGCAGAAGGCCCGCCACATCCCGCCGATCGTGCGCGGCGAGGTCCGCTGGTGCCAGGGCTTCTCCGAGCCAGGCGCGGGATCGGACCTGGCGAGCCTCGCCACCCGGGCCGAGGACAGGGGCGACCATTTCCTGGTGAATGGCCAGAAGACCTGGACCAGCGGCGGCCAGTACGCCGACTGGTGCTTCTGCCTGGTGCGGACCGACACGGCCAGGAAGCACGCGGGAATATCGTTCGTGCTGTTCGACATGAAGACCCCGGGGGTCGAGGTCCGGCCGATGAAGCTGATCTCCGGCGCCTCGCCGTTCTGCGAGACCTTCCTCACCGACGTCGTCGTGCCCAAGGAAAACCTGGTGGGGCCCCTGAACGGCGGCTGGGACATCGCCAAGCGGCTGCTGCAGCACGAGCGCACCGGGATATCCGGGAACGCGAAGCCGGCGGCGGCGGACGTGCCGCTGGCTGAGCTGGCCAAGCGGTATGTGGGTCTGGACGCCGCCGGCCGGCTGGCGGAGCCGGACCTGCGCGCGCGGATCGCGGCCAACGACATGGCGGCGCACGCCTTCCAGCTCACCGCCGAGCGGGTGCTGAAGGAGACCAAGAGCGGCTCGCCCTCGGCCGGCAGCTCGATCCTCAAGAACGCCGGCACGCGCATGGGCCAGGAGCGGGACGAGTTGCGCCTGGAAATCCTCGGCATGGCCGGCATCGGCTGGGAGGGCGAGGGCTTCGAGGACGGCGAGCTGCGCGCCGTGCGCACCTGGCTGGCGGGCAAGGCGACCACGATCTACGGCGGCTCGCAGGAGGTGCAGAGCAACATCATCTCCAAGCGCATCCTGGGCCTACCCGAAAGCACGCAGGGCTAGGCCATGGCGATCCTGACCGAAGAACAGGCGATGCTGCGCGACATGGCCAAGGGCTGGGCGCAGGAGAAGAACCCGGTGGCCGCCTTCCGGCGCATGCGCGATTCCGGGGCGCCGCTGGGCTACGATCCGGTCGCCTGGCGCGAGATGGCGCAAATGGGCTGGGCCGGGGTCTTGATTCCCGAGGACCACGGCGGATCGGACTTCGGCTACCTGTCCATGGGGCTGCTGCTGGAGGAGACCGGCCGGACGCTGACCGCCTCTCCGCTGCTGGCCTCGGCGGTGGCGGCGGCCTCGACGCTCAGGCTGGGCGGGTCCGACGCGCAGAAGGCGAAGTGGCTGCCGACGATCGCCGCCGGTGAGACCGTGGCCACGCTGGCCGTGGACGAGGGACCGCGCCACGCGCCCGGGCAGGTGGCGCTGAGGGCGGAGCGGGCCGGCGACGGCTACCGGCTCTTCGGCGCCAAGCGGTTCGTGCTGGAGGGCGAGGGCGCGGACCTGCTGATTGTCTCGGCGCGCACCGCCGGCGATCCTGGCGACCTGGAGGGGATCACCCTGTTCCTCGTGCCGGGGGATGCGGCGGGGCTCACCCGCGCGCGTCTGTCGCTGGCCGACTGCCGTGGCGCCGCCGACGTATTTTTCGACGGCGTGGCGCTCGGCGACGACGCCGTGCTCGGGACGCCTGGAGAGGGCTTCGCGTTGCTGGACAAGGCGCTGGATCGAGCCCGCGCCGGCCTCGCCGCCGAGATGCTGGGCGCGGCCTCCCAGGCCTTCGAAGCCACGGTGGACTATCTCAAGACGCGGGTGCAGTTCGGCCAGCTGATCGGCTCGTTCCAGGCGCTGCAGCACCGCGCCGGGCGGATGTTCATGGAGCTGGAGCTGACCCGCTCGACCGTCGAGGCGACCCTGGCGGCGATCGACGCCGGCAGCCCGGATGCGCCGCTGCTGGCGAGCCTCGCCAAGGCCAAGGCGGGAGAGACCTTCAACCTGGTCTCCAACGAGATGGTGCAGATGCACGGCGGCATCGGCATGACCGACGCCCACGACGCCGGCCTCTACCTGAAGCGCGCCCGCGCCGCCGAGGCGACGTTCGGCGGCCAGGCCTTCCACCGCGACCGCTACGCGCGGCTCAAGGGCTACTGAGCGTGCGCCAGCGCGGGATCGATCCCCGCCGCCAGTTCGCTGCCGAGGGTCCACATCCATTCCACCGGCCGTGAGGCGGCCTCGCGTCGCCTGACCAGCCAGTGGTCGATCACCGGGAAGCCGGGATCGGTGGCCGCCTGGACGAACTCTGGTCCCAGGGTCTTGTCGGCCTCCGGCCAGGCGAAGGCGGGCAGGATCAGCCGCCTGCGCCTGGCGGTGTAGTAGGGGCCCAGCACGGCCTCGGGGCTGACCACGGGAATCGCGCCGGCCCGCACCAACTGGCCGTAGCGGTCCTCATAGGTCTTCGGATTGATCCGCCGGTCGAAGGTGACGATCTCGAACCCGGACAGGTCCTCCAGCCTGACGAGGGGCTTGTCGGCCAGGGGGTGTTCGCACGGTATCAAGAGCCGCATCCGCTGGCGGTCGATGCAGAGGGCTTCGAATTCGGGGGGTGGCCCGTCCGGTCCCGCCGGCACCACGGCCGCGTCGATCAGGCGCCGCTTGATCTTGGCGAACAGGTCCGAAGTGTAGTTCGGCGTCACGTGCAGGTGGGTGTCGGGATGCCGGGCCTCGAATTCGTCGATCAGCCGCTGCTGGCCCGGCACCCAGAAGCTGACGGGCTGCACGCCCAGGGTGGCCGTCTGTTCCGAACGGCTGAGGACCTTGATCAGGTCGAGGGTTTTGTCGACGGAGGCGGCGATCTCGCGGGCCTGTTCGAACAGGACGAGGCCTTTGGGCGTCAGCTCCACCTTGCGGGTGGTGCGGATGAACAGGGGGAAACCGAGGTCCGCCTCCAGTTTCTGCACCTGGCGCGACAGCCAGGGCTGGTCGACGTTCAGGCGGCGCGCGGCGCGGCTGAAGGACAACTCCTCAGCCACGGCGACAAACCGGATCATCCTCTCCAGCCGCGACACCTTGAACTTCCCCCCTGGCCCCGCAGGCGTCTCAGTGCGCCGTCGGCCTCAGCACACGTCCTCATCGGCCACCACCGGCCGCGACGCGCGGGTCGCCCGCATACGGCTGTTCGGGTCGTTGGGGTCCGAGGTCAGCACCACGTGGTCCTCATGCACCTCCAGCAGCACGCCGGCGAACGGGAAGTCCTGGAAGCTGCCAGGCACGCGGTAGCTGACGGAATCCCCGACCTTGAAGGTGGCGGGGTCGAAGTTGAAATCGAAAGGGCACTTTTCCTCTTCAGCCACTTGCGATCCTTTCAGACAAGGCGGCGATCCAGCATCCCGATATAGCAGAGCGAACAGGCCCCGGTCACTCAGGCTTCGGGCCAGGCAACTCCGCCCACAAGAAAGGGCGGCGCGCCGGAGCACGCCGCCCTGGAAATCGTCGCTGACAGAGCGATCAGTTCGCCCGCTTGCCACCCATCTGGCCCATCAGCTCGTCCTTGCGGGCCTTCATCCGCTCACCCATGGCATCCAGGTCCTCGTCGCCCTTCTTGGCCTGGGCGAAGATTCCGCCGGGCTGTTCCTCTTCCTTGACGTGGTGCTTGATGTACGCGCCCAGCACCTTGACCTTGGCGTCGTAGTATTCCTCGCCGGGCTTCATGCCCTCGATTTCGGCGATCAGCTTCTTGGCGCCGTCGTGCTCGACATAGGCCTCGTCGAGCATGTCCTCCTCAACGTCGCCGCGTTCCTCCGGATAGAGAATCTCCTCCTCGATCTGGGTGTGGACCTTCAGGGCCGTGGCGATCTGGTTGAACAGCGCCAGCTTCTCGCTGTCGTCCTCCAGCTGCTCGAACTCGTCGAACCAGCCTTCGACCTCGCGGTGGTCCTTCTTCAGGAGCGTGATCGCCAGGGGGTCTCGGCGGCCCGTGCGGCGCTTGCGGCCGCTGCGCGCGCGCGATCCTGCGGATTTGGTGGTCGTGGTGGCCATGGCTGCAATTCCCTCTCTGCTCGGGACGGAAACTCCGGCCCGGCGTCGCGGTTCCTGCGGCCGGCGAAGCACATCCAAACGCTTGCGGGCGCAGCAAATGTTTGCACAGTGCGGCGACGACGGATGGGCCCGTCCTACCCCCGGGACGAGCCTCCGTTCGTCAACCCCCGGCCCGACCGGGGGTCAACAGGTGAGGACACAGGCATGACCCAAGCTGTTCGTTCGAGATCCTACATCGCGGCCTTGGCTGCGACCTGCGCGGTCCTCGGCTTCGCCGGTTCCGCGGCGGCGGTGGAATTGTCGACCACGCTCACCGGCGCGGCCGAGCGGCCCGGCCCAGGCGATGCGGATGGCGCCGGCACCGCGACCGTGAAGCTCGACATCGCCAAGGGCGAAGTCTGCTACCAGCTGAAGGTCTCCAACATCGCCACCGCCACCATGGCGCATATCCACAAGGGCGCGGCGGACGCCGCGGGCGGCGTGGTGGTGCCGCTGACGGCGCCCGCGGAGGGCTCGTCGTCCGGCTGCGTGACGCCGGCCGATCCGGCCGTGGTCAAGGCCATCGCGGAGCATCCGGGCGACTACTACGTCAACGTCCACAACGCCGAATTCAAGCCGGGCGCCATCCGCGGCCAGCTGAAGTAGTCCGACGAAGCGCTCCGGTCGGTTTCCAGCAAGGCGGCCGGACGCGTTCATCCACGCCCGACGAAGGGCATCTTCGTGGCCATCACGGTCAAGAACAGCACATTGGCGTCGAGCGGCAGGCCGGCCATGTAGACCACCGCGTCGGCCACGTGGGCGACGTCCATGCGATCCTCCACGGCGAGTGCGCCGTGGGCCTGGGGTACGCCCTTGGCCATGCGCGCGGTCATCTCGGTCTCGGCGTTGCCGATGTCGATCTGGCCGCAGGCGATGTCGTAGGCGCGTCCGTCCAGGGCCGTGGACCGCGTGATGCCGGTCACGGCATGCTTGGCGGCCGTGTAGGCGATGCTGCGCGGGCGGGGCGCATGGGCCGAGATCGAGCCGTTGTTGATGATCCGCCCGCCGCGCGGGTCCTGGTCCTTCATCATCCGGAACGCCTGCTGGGTGCACAGGAAAGTCCCGGTGGCGCAGGTCTCCAGGGCGCGGCGCCAGGCGGCGGGATCCAGGTCCTCCAGCGGGACCGGCGGGGCGCCCGCGCCGGCGTTGTTGAACAGCAGGTCCAGCCGGCCGAAGCGTTCCTTCGTGGCGGCGAACAGCGCGTCCACCGCCGCGGCGTCGGCGACATCGGTAGGAACCGCCAGCGCCAGGCCGCCGGCCGCCGCGATCTCGGCGGCGACGGCGTCCAGCCGCTCGCGCCGGCGGCCCGCCAGGACCAGGCCATAGCCCCGCCCCGCAAGCGCCACGGCGCAAGCCCGGCCGATGCCGCTGCCGGCGCCGGTCACCAGGGCGACGGATATTGCAGTGGTCATGCTTGGTCGCCTTTTTCGCGCCGCCGGGCCTTATCGAACGCCGCCGGATAGTGATAGTTAGGGCTCCAGGAGAAGGAAATCCCATGCGTGAAATCACACACTTCATCGACGGCGCGGCCTTCAGCGGGTCGTCTGGCCGGTTCGGCGATGTGTTCAACCCCAATACCGGCGAGGTTCAGGCCCGCGTGCAGTTCGCCACGGTGGCGGAGGTAGACAGGGCGGTGGCCTCGGCGCTTCGGGCCCAGCAGGCCTGGTCGCTGGTGAACCCGCAGCGGCGGGCCCGGGTGATGTTCGAGTTCAAGCGGCTGATCGAGCGCGACATGGACGCGCTGGCCGAGCTGCTGTCGTCCGAGCACGGCAAGGTCATCGCCGACAGCAAGGGGGACATCCAGCGTGGCCTGGAGGTCATCGAGTTCGCCTGCGGCATTCCGCATGTCCTGAAGGGCGAATACACCGAGGGGGCCGGCCCGGGCATCGACGTCTATTCCATGCGCCAGCCGCTGGGCGTGGCCGCAGGCATCACGCCGTTCAACTTCCCGGGCATGATCCCGATGTGGATGTTCGGCATCGCCATCGCGACGGGCAACACCTTCATCCTGAAGCCGTCGGAGAAGGACCCATCGGTCCCCGTGAAGCTGGCCGAATTGATGATGGAGGCCGGCGCCCCGGCCGGGGTGCTGAACGTCGTCCACGGGGACAAGACGGCGGTCGACGCCATCCTCGATCACTCCGAAATCCGCGCGGTCAGCTTCGTCGGCTCCTCGGACATCGCCCACTATGTCTACAGCCGCGGCACAGCGGCGGGTAAGCGCGTCCAGGCGATGGGCGGGGCGAAGAACCACGGCCTCATTCTGCCCGACGCCGACCTGGAACAGGCGACCAAGGATATCATCGGCGCCGCCTTTGGATCCGCGGGCGAGCGGTGCATGGCGCTGCCCGTGGTTGTCCCCGTAGGCAAGAAGACCGCCGACGAGGTGCGCGACCGCGTGCTGGCCGAGCTCGAAACCCTGAAGGTTGGCGTCTCCACCGACGCCGCGGCGCAGTACGGGCCGGTCGTGTCGGCGGCCCACA
>CANJKG010000145.1 GCA_947474775.1 Caulobacteraceae bacterium
ATCTGCACCTTGACCGTGTCGCCCACCGCCAGCACCTGGCTCGGGTGGTTGACGCGCTTCCAGCTCATGTCAGTGACGTGCAGCAGGCCGTCGATGCCGCCCAGGTCCACGAACGCGCCATAGTCGGTGATGTTCTTGACCACGCCTTCGCGGACTTCGCCTTCCTGCAGCTGGCCCACCAGCTCGGTGCGCTGCTCGGCGCGGGCCTCCTCGAGGATCGCACGGCGGGAGACGACGATGTTTCCGCGGGGACGGTCCATCTTGAGGATCGCGAAGGGCTGTTCCTTGCCCATCAGGGGACCGACGTCGCGCACCGGGCGGATGTCCACCTGGCTGCCCGGCAGGAAGGCCGAGGCGCCGCCCAGGTCGACGGTGAAGCCGCCCTTCACGCGGCCGACGATGGCGCCCATCACCGGCTCGTTCTTCTCGTAGACGGCCTCAAGGCGCGTCCAGGCCTCTTCGCGGCGGGCCTTGTCGCGGCTGATCACCGCCTCGCCCATGGCGTTCTCGACCCGCTCAAGGAACACCTCGACGTTGTCGCCCACCTTCAGGACCTGGCCGTCATCGCCGAGGGAGAATTCCTTCAGCGACACCCGGCCCTCGGTCTTCAGGCCCACGTCGATGATCGCGAAGTCCTTCTCGATCGCCACGACCTTGCCGTGGACAACCTGGCCTTCCATGAAGTCGCGTCCGCCGAGGGACTCGTTGAGCAGCGCGGCGAAATCGTCGCGCGTAGGGTTGAGGCTCATGTCGTCAGCCATCTGGTTCTTTCATTCTCATGATGACGCGGGGCCCGGACGCAGCGCGGCCGGCGGAATCCCCGTGTCGGGTTAGGGGTTGAAACCGAAGACGCGGGGCACATCCCACGGGGTGAAATCTGCCCGCAGCTGCCGAGGGAAAGGCGCGTTTGGATTGCTCTACCGGGGATCATCCCGGCGGGCGCGCGCCGCCTCGACGATGCGGCGGGCTGCATCGGCGGCCTGCTCTATAGTCATTTCGGAGGTGTCCAGCAAGACGGCGTCCGGCGCGGGGGTCATGGGCGCGGTCTCGCGGCCGCCGTCGCGGGCGTCGCGGCGGCGGATATCCTCCAGCACGTCCTCTAGTGAAGCCGCTTCTCCCTGGGCCTTCATCTGCTTCCAGCGCCGCTCCGCTCGGACCTCCGGCGTGGCCGTGACGTAGAGCTTGGCGGTGGCGTCTGGCGCGATGACGGTGCCGATGTCGCGCCCGTCCAGCACCGCGCCCTTGGGATCGGCCGCAAAGTCGCGCTGCCAGTCCAACAGGTAGGAACGCACCTGGGGATGCACGGCGACGCGGCTGGCGGCCTCGCCGGCCTTTCGCAATCGGATTTCGGGGTCGGCGAGACTGCCCTCCCAGGCGCCAAGCATCGCGTGCAAGGCGCCGCCATCATCCAGGTCGACCCCGCGGCGGAGCGCGATGAGGCCGACGAGGCGGTAGATGAGGCCGGTGTCCAGGTATGGCACGCCGTAGTGCTCGGCGAGGCCAGAGGCCACTGTCCCCTTTCCCGAGGCCGCCGGGCCATCCACCGCGATCACCAGCGGCTTCACGAAATCTCCGCCCCCAGGCCGCGCATCAGCTCCACGAAGCCCGGGAAGCTGGTGGCGATCATGCCGGGCTCGTCCACGATCACCGAAGCCTCGGAGGCCAGCCCCAGCACCAGGTGCGACATGGCGATCCGGTGGTCTCCGTGGGTGGTCACCAGGCCGCCGCCACGCACGGAGGATCCGCCGGTGACGATCAGCCCTTCAGGTTCCTCCTCCACCTCGACGCCGCAGGCTGCCAGGCCCCTGGCCATCAGGGAGATCCGGTCGCTCTCCTTGACCCGCATCTCGCCGATGCCGCGCATCACCGTCGGACCGCGC
Source organism: Caulobacteraceae bacterium (assembly GCA_947474775.1). Lineage (GTDB taxonomy): Bacteria > Pseudomonadota > Alphaproteobacteria > Caulobacterales > Caulobacteraceae > Phenylobacterium. The sequence goes on from CANJKG010000145.1 coordinate 1,881, forward strand.
GCGAAGGCCGCCGCGACGGCCAGGATAGGATACTCGTCGATCATCGAGGGCGCGCGCTCCGGCGGCACCTCCACCCCGACCAGCTCGGAATAGCGGGCGGTGACGTCGGCCGTGGCCTCGCCGCCCTCGTCGCGCAGGTTGGTCACCGCCAGGTCCGCGCCCATGTCCCCGAGGGTATCCAGCAGGCCGATCCGCAGGCCGTTCATCAGCATCCCCTCCACCGTCACCTCGGAGCCCGGGGTGATCAGGGCCGCCACCAGCGGGAAGGCCGCCGAGGACGGGTCCCCCGGCACATGCACCGACGCGCCCCTGAGCGACTGGCCGCCGGGCAGGACGATGCGCCGGCCCGCGCCGGACGCCGTCACCTCCACCTGGGCGCCGAAACCGCGCAGCATGCGCTCGGTGTGGTCGCGGGTGGCTTCCGGCTCGATCACCTCGACCCCACCGTCCGCGTTCAGCCCGGCCAGCAGCACGGCCGACTTCACCTGCGCTGAGGGCTCCGGCAGGCGGTAGGCGACCGGCTTCAGCGCCCCGCCCCTCAGCGTCAGAGGCAGCCGTCCGCCCTCGCGGCAGATCCAGGTCGCGCCCATCTGGCCAAGCGGCTTCAGCACCCGGTTCATCGGACGTCCGCGCAGGGACGCATCCCCCGTGAAGGTGGTGCAGAGCGGGAAGCCCGCCGCGGCCCCCATGATCAGCCGCACGCCGGTGCCGGCATTGCCGCAGTCCACCACATCGGCCGGCTCGGTGAAGCCGCCCTTTCCGGTCACCCGCCAGCGGCCTTCTCCCAGCCGCTCGACCCCGACCCCGAAGGCGGCCATGGCCGCCGCCGTGCGCTTGACGTCGTCGCCTTCCAGCAGACCCTCGATCTCGGTCACGCCGGTGGCCATGGCGCCCAGGATAAGCGCGCGGTGCGAAATGGATTTGTCCCCAGGCGCGCGCACGACCCCTTTGAGCGGGCCCGCGCGCCTGGCGGTCAGGTGAGCCGCCGTCATCTGTCGAACGAGCCTCCTAAAGGCTTCAATTTTTCCGAGGGCGTTTGCTTTTGACAGCCGCCCTCACGCGTGGCAAGGGAGCCCGCTTTCGTAGCCCCCGACGCTCAAGAGGTCGCCGCCTTTGGCCAATCCCGAACTGGGCACCAAGCAGATTTGCCCCACCTGCCAAGCTAAGTTCTACGATCTGAACAAGCGACCGGCGCACTGCCCGAAGTGCGGGTCGAACTTCGACCCCGAGGAGGCCGTCCGTAGCCGCCGGGTGCGCGCCCGCGCGGTGACCCCCGAACCCGAGGCGGAGGAGGCCGAGGCCCAGGTCCGCGGCGGCGCCGCCGGCGACGAGGACGAAGAAGAGGATGTGGGGGCGCCCGAACTCGACGAGGTGGTCGACGAGCCCCTGGTGGACGACGACGATGACGACGCCGTCGAGCCGGGTCTCGCGCCGGCCGCCGACGCCCTCGCCGAGTTCACCGACGACGAGGTGGAGGACGACGACGCCGACGTGCCCTTCCTGGAAGAGGAAGAGGACGAGGACGACGACTTCGACGATTCCGAGATCGAAGGCCTGCCGGACGAGGGCGACGACCGCGACCGCTGAGCCTCCGTTTCGAAAAAACGCCGTGGCGCGGGCTTGACGCGACACGCTGTTTCACTAGGTTCCGCGCCTTCCCGAGAGGCGCGCCTCTCGGGACCCGAAGACCTCGGGGCTATAGCTCAGCTGGTAGAGCGCTTGAATGGCATTCAAGAGGTCAGCGGTTCGACTCCGCTTAGCTCCACCATGGAGGCCCGCAGGTAAACCCCTGCGGGCCTTCGCCTTTTCGGGTCAGATGCTTGCCTCGGCTGAGCTTCGTGCGCGTGAAAGCTTTCGGCGATGAACTCGCAATCGCTGGTCTGGGCTGCGCCTGGGCCGCCTACAGGTCGCTTCGAAAGAAAACGGCCTTGGGAGGCGGTCCGCCATGCCCTGCTGTGGCTGCTACTCACCGCCGTGCTGACCTCGAGCGCGGATGACGCACCTCGGTGGATGCTGAACACCCTTGCGGGCGCGGCGGCCGTTATCAATGCGCGGTTGATCTGGGTTTCCACCAAACGCAGTTGGCGCGTCCTGAACGGCAAGCCCGCGGCAGGCCCATCCGATCGCCGGCCCTGACCTCAGGCCGCCGCGAGCCCCGTGCGGCGACGGCGAAGAGCCACGCCGGCCAGGCCGAAGCCGGCGATCAGCATCGCCCAGGTCGCGGGCTCCGGCACGGCGCTCACATCCAGCAGGCCGCCCTGGTAGGGGCCGAAGTTGATCTGGCTGACGTTCCAGGCCGGGCCGGTGAAGCTCTTGACGATCAGCTGCCCCTGGATCGGGGCGCCGCCGTTGTAGTCGGCCTTGGGGGCCAGGACCGCGCCGGCGATCCCGGCGCTCATGAACGACAGGCTGGTGGCCTGGTGGAAGTTCCGCAGCACATAGGCGCCGCCATTGCCGTCATTGCCGTTCTGGTTGACCCCGTTGACGAAGAACCCGGCGTTGGACACCCCCGTCGACGTGCCGGTGACATTGATCAGGGCGCTCTCGCCGGGATCCAGCCACAGGTTGATGGTGTTCGAATCCCACAGCAGGGCGCCGTCGATGTTGAAGACGTTGAGGCCCGCTTGCGTCGCCGTGAGGGTGTACTGCGACGAGTGGCTGTTGGGGGCGCCCCAGTTCACATAGTCGATCTGGCCGTCGGTGGCGTAGGTCGCCAGATTGGCGCTGAGCTGGTTCAGCCGGGTCGCCTCGGCGCCGAAATCCACCGGCAGGGGCGTTCCGTTGGGCAGGTTGGTGTTGGTCCAGCTGGTGTAGCTGGACGTCCCGGCGACGATCGCGCTGCCGACCGTGCTGCCGGAATTGGCGACCAGGTTGCCGCCGACCACCAGGTTCGTCGCGCCCGGATCGCCGTTTGGGAAGCCGACCGAATAGTTGGACAGGTTGGCGTCGCCGCCGACGGCCACGCGGCCCTCGGTGTCGCTGCCCTGGGCGGTCATGTCCCCCAGGACGAAGAGGTTGTAGTCCTTGGCGGTCTCGGCCTGGGCCGCGGCCGGCAGGACCAGGGCGCTCGTCAGGACGACAGCAAGGGCGGCGGTACGCATGGACAGTCCCCCGGCGACCCACGGAGCCGCCACAATCAAACTTAACGGTTGTTGGTAAAAGACAGACCTGATCCGCGCAACCTGCTGGCGGTTGAGTCTGAATTTCTGGATTTATCGCAACTAGTGCCGCCCCGAACGCGCCGGCAAAGGCGCTGGATCGAGTCTCCGGGGCGCCTTATCGGAGGACGCATGAGGACGCCCCTGATCGTGCTGGCCGCCGCGCTCGCCGCGCTCGCCGCCTGCGACAAGCCGAAGCCGCGCGTGGTCCCGCCGCGCGACGGGCCGCCCGGCATGGTGGCCGCGCCCCAGGCGCCGCTGCCGCCCGAGCCCGCCTCGGCTGCGCTGGTCAAGCGCCCGGGGATGCCCGGCTTTTACCTCGATCATGTGGGCAAGGTGCTCGACCCGATGAACAACCCCGCCGTGGTCCCGGCGGACGAGCCCCTGGTGCTGGGCGGCTTCGGCTTCGACATGGAAGCCAAGGTCCCGGCCAAGGCGGTGGACGTGGTGATCGACGGCAAGCCCTGGCCAACCCGCTACGGCGCCCCCCGCCAGGACGTGGCGGTGTTCTACAAGACGCCCGGTCTGGTCGCCGTGGGCTTTTCCACCACATTGCCGGCCGGCACGCTGGCGCCCGGACCCCACGTGGCCATCGTCCGTGTGATTGCACCCGACGGCGTCGGATACTACGAGTCCCCGGCCATCACCTTCCAGGTGAAGTGACCTTCAGCACCACGGGAAAGCCATGAGCTCCGCCGATACGATCATGTGGCGCAACGTCCGCCCGCAGGCGCTGCACAAGATCGACGAGCAGACCTGGCCGCCGCAGCCGCATTCCCTGCCGCTGCCCAACGAGGTGCTGCGCGAAGCCTCCAGCGTCTCGGACCTGGCGGCCTTCTTCGCCATCGGCGAGGCCTGGTCGCAGATGGTCGCCCACTACCTGCCGGCCAGTCCCCGCGTGCTCGACGTCGGCTGCGGCTGCGGCAAGCTCGCCCGCTTCTTCTACCTGATCCCTGGCCTCACCTATGTGGGCGTCGACCTCTACCGGCCCTCGATCCTTTGGTGTTCGAAGGTGTTCGCCCACGTGGACGACCGCTTCCGGTTCTTCCATTTCGACGGCCATTCGGAGGTCTACAACCCGGACGGCGTGGTCAAGGCCTCGGAATACGCCTTCCCGGTGGACGACGGCGAGACCGACATGGTGGTCTGCGCCTCGCTCTTCACCCACCTCTTCGAGCCCGACGCCCGCCATTATCTGGCTGAGATCGCCCGCGTCCTGGCGCCGGCCGGCCGGGCCATCATCTCGATCCATGTGACGCCGGAGGCGGGCTCAAGCTATTCGGGCGACGAAGCGCGGATCGACATCGACAAGACCTATTTCGAGGCGATGTGCGCCGAGGCCGGCCTGGCCGTCGCCGAGCAGATCGGCGTCATCTACGGCCAGACGGCGTATCTGCTGGCTCGCGCGTAGCGGCGTTAGGCCCCTCGGCGGCGGCGCAGCTTCGCTGCATTGCGAAACGGCCGAGCGATCCCCACATAGTCCTTGTCCGGTCGAGCCGCGCCAATCAGGGCTGCCCGTCCGGAGAGTCGCTTTCACGAGGACTCGGAAAAGGATGAACCGGACGATACTCTTCGACAGCCCGTTCCTGCTGGGCTTCGAGCACACCCGCAACCTCATCGAGCGCGCCGCCAAGGCCGCCGGCGAGACCTACCCGCCCTATAACGTCGAGGATCGCGGCGACGGCGGGCTTCGCATCACCCTGGCCGTGGCGGGCTTCACGCCCGACCAGCTCCACGTCACCGTGGAGGATCGCCACCTCACCGTGGCCGGCAAGCGCGACGAGGCGGGCAAGCCCGAGGACGCCTATCTCCACCGAGGCATCGCCGCCCGCGGATTCATCCGAAGCTTCGTGCTGGCCGACGGCATGGTGGTGGAGGCCGCCAGCCTCGAACACGGCCTACTGCATATCGATCTCGCCCGCCCCGAGCCCGAGAATCGGATCGTGAAGATCCCGATCAGGTCCGGTTCATGAGCGATGCGTAAAGTTAGCAACTATGAGCAACCGAAGGACGATCCGCTGAACCGGCGAGCGTCCGACGCGTTGGGAACCACGGAGGTGGTCATGATGACGCCGGTTTTATCGATCGAAGCTTTCGCCGCGCTGGGTGCGCCAGACCTGGTCTACGTGCGTCCTGTGAAGGCCGCCGAGATATTGGCCAACGTGCCCTCCGCCCAGATCCAGGGCTTCGAGCTCGACCCTGACCAGACCCTCTACGCGGTTCACCGCGCCGACGGCGAACGCCTCGCCGTCCTCACCGACCGCGACTCCGCGGTAGCCGCCGCCTTGGCGCACGAATTGGCGCCGGTCTCGGTCCACTAAGACCGCCGCCGCCACGGCCCTTCTCCCTGGCGGAGAAGGGTCGCCTGCGGAGAGTGTCCGCGGTTCCTTGTAGATCCGAGGTTCAGCCGGCTCACGCAGCCGAGGGGCGGCTCGCCGATTCCTGGACGAGCAGGGCATGGATTGCGTCGGCGGACCTGGCCTTTCGCAGCTGCTGGCGCAGGTCCGACTGGCGCAGCAGCCGCGAGACGCGGGCCAGGGCCCGCAGGTGCTCCACCCCGGCGTCCTTCGGCGCGAACAGGGCGAAGATCAAGTCCACCGGCTGGTCGTCCACCGCCTCAAACTCCACCGGATGGGCCAGGCGCACGAACACCCCGCGCATCCGGGCCAATCCTTCCAGTCGCGCGTGCGGCGCAGCCACCCCGTGGCCCACCCCGGTCGAGCCGGCGGTCTCGCGCTCGGTGAGCTTGTCCAGCACCGCGCCGGGCTCCATCCGCATGTCGAAGTTGCGCGCGGCGATCTCGGCGATCACGGCCAGCGCCTGACGCTTGTTGGCGGCGCTCACCCTTGGGGCGATCGCGGTCCGGTCAAGAAGGTCGCCGATCTGCATCAGTCTAAGAAGTTCGTCTCAAGAAGCCCCGTCAGCCGGGTTATGGCCGGCCGTTGTGACAGTGGTTTGCGATCCCGGCGCCCCGCCGGACCAGTCAGTTCGCCCCGTTGGTCCCCTTGGTCCGTTCGGGATCGATCCAGCCGATATTGCCGTCGGGCCGGCGATATACCACGGCCAAGCCGTCGTGCGCCGCGTTCCTGAACACGATTGTTTGAGATTCGGTCAGGTCCAGCTCCATGACTGCCATGGAAACGGTCATCGTGCGGATCGGCGTCTCGGTCTCGGCGATCACCATGGGCTCGGGGAACTGGCCGCCATCCGCCTCCAGCCCCTCGTCCTCGTCGTCGTCCGGCGCCTGCAGCACGAAGTAGGAGGCGGTCTCCGCCTGCCGTGCCTGGGCCTGGATATGGTGGTCCTTGAGCCGGTGCTTATAGCGCCGGACCCGCTTTTCCATCTTCAGGAGCGCCGCATCGAACGCCACGTGGGCGTCGCCGCCCAGACCGTGGGTGGTCAGCTGCTGGCCGGAGGCCAGGGTCACTGCGCAGTCCACCTTGAAGGCGTGGCCCTCCCGGCTGACCACCACGTCCGCGCCACCACCGTCGCGGTCGAAGTATTTTCCG
>CANJKG010000146.1 GCA_947474775.1 Caulobacteraceae bacterium
GAGACCACCGCGATCCGGTAGGAGCAGCCCTCCGGCGGCAGCCAGAAGTCGACGATCTCCGGGAACTGCTGGCGCAACAGGGGGATGAACACCTCGTTGAGCGCCTCGCCCAGGATACTGGGCTCGTCGGGCGGCCGGCCGGTGAAGGTGGTGAGGTAGATCGGGTCCTTGCGCATGGTGATGGCGCTCACCTGGAAGACCGGGAATTTTTCGACCGAATTGTAGAATCCCGTGTGGTCTCCGTAAGGCCCCTCGTCGGCGTAGTCGTCGAGGAGGACGTGGCCCTCGATGACGATTTCGGCCTGGGCGGGGACCATCAGGGGGACGGTCTTGGCGGCCACCAGCTCGACCTTGGCGCCGCGCAGCAGGCCGGCGAACTGGTATTCGGACAGGGTGTCGGGCACCGGGGTCACGGCGGCCAGGATGGTGCCCGGATCGGCGCCGATCACCGCGCAGGCGGGCAGGGGCTCGCGCTTGCCCTCAGCCTTCCAGCGGCGGTGGTGCTGGGCGCCGCCACGGTGGGCCAGCCAGCGCATGATGGTGCGGTCCCTGCCCAGCACCTGCATGCGGTAGATGCCCAGGTTGTAGTCGTCCTCGCGGGTGGTCGACGGGCCCTTGGTGACCACCAGAGGCCAGGTGATCAGGGGCGCCGGCTCGCCCGGCCAGCAGGTCTGGATCGGCAGCTTCGTCAGGTCGATGTCGGCGCCCTTCCAGACCACCTGCTGCACCGGCGCCCGCTTCACCTCGGCGGGCCGCATGGCCATCACCGTCTTGGCCAGGGGCAGCATGCCCACGGCGTCCTTAAGGCCCCGGGGCGGCTCGGGCGCGCGCAGGAAGGCCAGCAGCTCGCCCACCTCCCGCAGGTCGGCCGCCGTTGTCCGCTCGCGGCCCTCCAGGGTGACGCCCATGGCCACCCGCTTCACGGTGCCGAACAGGTTGACCAGGCAGGGCATGGTGGAAGGCTCGCCGTCGGCGCGGATCACGGTCTCGAACAGCACGGCCGGCCCGCCTTTGGCCAGCAGCCGGCGGTGGATCTCGGTCATCTCCAGGACGGTGGAGACGGGCTCGCTCACCCGCACCAGCTCGCCGGCCTTCTCCAGCTTGGCGATGAAATCCCTGAGCGAGCGATAGGCCATGGTCTCTCCGCCGATTGCGGGCGGAAGCTAGGGCGGCGAGACGGCCCTGTCACGCTCCGCCTCCCAGGCCTTAACCGCCGCGCGCTTGGCGATCTTGCGGAAGCGGCGTTCCAGGAAGTTGCGGAACGAGCCGGCGTCGAGGGTCGCGATCCGCGCCAGGACGTAGGGGTAGTCCTTGTAGTGGGCGGTGAAATAGAAGGTGCCGGGCTCGGCTTCCATCAGCATCTCGCGCTCGTCGAAATGCACCTCGCTCAGCACCACGCTGCGGTCGGCGGCGCGCAGGCGGGTGAAGAACTTGCCGTTCACCTTCCAGGCGGGCTTGCCATAGCTCATGGCAGCCTCGGCGCCGGGGAAGGCCAGGATGATGGCCTCCATCTCCTTCTCGGTCATGGTCGTATAGACTCCCGCATTTCCGCCGCGATGTCGCCGCTCTTAACCCCATTTCGCAAGGCTTTCCTCAGGGCCCCGGCCGTAGGGTGCGCCGGCCCGAGAAGGAGGGCGCCATGCTTGATCTCCTACCGCTGTTCATCGCCGGCCTGGCCTGCCTGGTTCCCGCCGCGGTGGTGCTGGTCGGGATGACCGTGGGCCTGGCCAGAATGCGCGGCTAGGCGCTCGGCGGCGCGGTTCCCTCGCCGTCGGGCAGGTCACTGAGGACCATGGCGTAGGGCACCTGTTCACCGTCGCGGCGGGCGTAGCCGAACACCACCTTGTGCTCCGGCTTGACCACGCCCAGGTCGATGTCCTCGTGCGGGAAGACCACGATCCGCCGCTCGCCCACGCAGACCAGCAGCTCGTAGCCGTCGGTCACCCGCTGCGACATGCGCTTGATGAAGCCGTAGTAGGGCTCGCGCTTCCAGGCGAGCGGATGGGCGGGATCGACGATGACGTTCAGCCGCCGGTCGTCGCGCTCGGTGTACATGACGAACTTCGCCCGGTCCGGCCGCCATTCCGGCCCCAGCCGCTCCGACTTCAGCCACACGCAGTGGAAGCCGGCGCAGGCCGGCGGCCGGTCGGCATAGATCGAGCAGCCGCGCCTGAAATGACCGCACCAGGCGCCGGCGGGCTTGTCCAGCGCCTCGATGGCCAGGAGCTTGCAGCACATGCCGCATTCGCCGCAGCTGTTGGGTGTGGTCATGGGCGGCTGTGTATGACGGTCGAGCGACGGCTCGGTGACGGCGCGAGGCCGGCTTCCAGGTCGCCCTGTTCTTTGACTACCTCGGCGTAGGGGACCTCCCGGCCGTCCCGTGTCGCATAGCCGAAGACGATCTCGTCCCCGGGCTTCACCGGCCCCAGGTCCATGTCCTCGTCCGGGAAGACCACGATGCGGCGGTCGTCCACGAAGACCAGCAGTTCGAAGCCCTCCGCCACCCGCTGCGACAGGCGCTTGATGAAGCCGTAGTAGGGCTCTCGCGTCCAGGCGAGCGGATAGGCGGGGTCGACCACGACGTTGAGCCGCTGGTCGGCGCGCTCGGTGTACATGACGAACCTGGCCACGTCCGGCCGCCAGTCCGGCCCCATCCGCGACCCGGGCGGAAGCCGCTGCGACTTCAGCCAGGCGCAGTGGAACCCGCGGCAGGCGTTGGGCCGCCCGTCATAGATGGCGCAGGCGCTGTCCTTGAAATGACCGCACAGGACGCCGGCCGGCTTCTCCAGCTCCTCGATGAGCAGGTGCTGGCAGCACATGCTGCAGTCGCCGCAGCTGTTGGACGGAGTCATCCGCGCCGCCGATGACGATCCGGCGCGCCGTCAGGCCTCCTGGATCGCCGAAAGCTTCCAGGGCTCGCCCATGCGGCGCGCGAAGGTCCAAAGCTCGGTGGTCTCGGTGGCCCGGGCGGGATCGCCGGTGAGGACGGCGCCGCTCTGGCGGTCGAGCATGACGTCGATGCTCTCGAAGCGCAGGGCGGCTGTGGCGTAGTCGGTGTCGCCCTCGCGCCAGGCCTCGGCCACGTCGGCCTCCAACAGCTTTACGGCGGAGACCTCGTTGCGGCGGCCCTGGGTGGCGTTCTGGCTGAGCTCCTCGGAGAGGTAGGACATGATCTCAGGCGTGGTCAGCTCGCGCAGCGCGCCATAGTCCTCGCGGCCGAAGGCCTCCTGGACCTCGCCCAGCAGGCGTTCGAAGGCGTCGCGGTCGGATTGCACGAGGCCGATCTCCACCGGCTGCGCCGTCGGCGGAACATAGGCCTGCGGCGCGGGAGCCGCGGCCTCGAACCCGCGGTTCGCGCCGAAGGGCGCGGCGCCGCCGGCCGGATAGGCTTCGCGGTTCATGCCGGCGGTGGCCAGGGCAGGCGCCGAACGGCGACGGAATAGCATCATCAGCAGCCAGATCCCGCCGCCCACCAGGGCGAGCTGCATGAGCATGGTTCCCATGCCGGCCATGCCGCCAAAGCCGTTGCCCATCAGCATGCCGAGCAGGCCGCCGGCGGCCAGGCCGGCCAGCAGGCCGCCGCCCATGCCGCCGAGGAAGCCGCGACGGGCGGGCGCCTGGGCCGCGGCGCCGGCGGCGGCCGGCGCCGGAGCGCTGGCCTGGGTCCCCGCCTGGTTGGGCTGGGTCATGGAGCGCTGCACCGGCTGGGTCTGCTGGGGCGCCGTCTGGGTTCTTGGCGGCGCCTGGTAGGTGCGCATGCCGCGGCTGCCGAAGCTGCCGCCGCGCCTGGCGTCGGCGGACTCGGCGGCCATCAACCCCACGACGAGGGTCACGGCGAACAGCGAAAGGATCTTGTGGGCGCGGCGTGTCATCTGGATTTTTCTCCCTGCGCCATACATGTAGGAACCCAAGGGTCGCGTCGACAGGTACTTGGGGTCAGGCGGGCCTGCGGCGGGAATGGGCTTGAGGGGGTTTGGCCAGCTGTTTGGATATTTTGCGCCCATGGAGCCCACCCCTCGTCCGACCGTGCTCCGCACGGCCAACTTCTCCCGCAAGGGTAGAAGGAAACAGAGCCCGCCTCAGTCGGCGAGGGTCCAGACCGCCGTCTTCTTCACCGCCATGTCCTCCAACTCCCGGGTCGTGGGCACCTGGTATTCGGCCAGCTTGATGAGGCCCACCCGGGGGAAATAGCTGCGGCCGGGGTCGCCGATCAGGACCCGCGCGCCGGCGGCCCGCGCGGCCGTGAGCCAGGCCATCACCCTCTCGGCCAGCGGCTTCTCGTAGCAGATGTCGCCGGCCAGGATCACCTGGGCCCAGGCGGGCGCGGGCGCGTCCAGCAGGTCTGTTCCCGTGAAGTCCAGGACCACCCCATTGGCCCTGGCGTTCAGCTCCACCGCCGCGCCGCAGAAGATGTCGATGTCGGCGGCCAGCGCCTGCGCGGCGCCGGCCTTCATGGCGGCCACGGCGACGATGCCGGAGCCGGCGGCGAAGTCGATCACCCGCTTGCTGGCCACCTCGTGCGGGTTGTCGATGAGGTAGCGGGCCAGCGCCTGGCCGCCGGCCCAGGCGAAGGCCCAGAACGGCGGCGGCAGGCCGATCTCGGACAGCGCCTCCTCGGTGAGCTTCCAGATCGGGGTGATCTCGGTTGCCAGGTGCAGCACGATCTCAGGCGTGTGCGGCGGGCGCTCCAGGACGGTGTGCTCGAGGATGAAGGCGACCCGCCCCTGCGGCGTGTCCTCGATCAACGTACGCCGCCGGCCGCCAGCGCGACGAACAGGATCACGCCGGCCCAGGTGTTGGACCTGAACAGCGCCAGCGCCAGCACCGTATCGTCGATCCGCAGGCGCTGGGCCTGCCAGGCGAAGTGCAGGGCGTAGATCACCAGCACCGCCAGGAAAGCGATCCCCAGCCCGCCGCTCCAGCCGGCGATGAAGGCCAGGAGCACGCAGGCCACATAGAAGCCCGCCACCGCCCTGGGCGCCGCTGCGCCGAGGCGCCGCGCCGAGGACTTCACCCCAGCGAGCGCATCGTCCTCCAGGTCCTGGACGGCGTAGATGGTGTCGTAGCCCAGGGTCCAGAACAGGCCGGAGATGTAGAGCAGGACCGCCGGCCAGGAGAGCGTCCCGGTCGCCGCGGCGAAGCCCAGCAACGCGCCCCAGTTGAAGGTGAGCCCCAGCCAGGCCTGCGGCCACCAGGTGATTCGCTTCATGAACGGATAGGCCGCGACGAGGCCGAGGGAGAGCACGCCCAGACCGATGGCCAGCCAGCCCATGGTCAGCAGGATCAGCAGCGAGACCAGGCCGGCGCCGATCACGAACCGCCAGGCGTTCTTCACGCTGATCTCGCCCGAGGGGATCGGCCGGCCCGCGGTGCGCGCGACCTGGGCGTCGAAGTCGCGGTCGACGATGTCGTTGTAGGCGCAGCCCGCCGCCCGCATGAGCGCCGCGCCCACGAAGATGCAGACGAGGAGCCGCAGGTCCGGCGCCCGGCCCTCGATGGCGTTTGCCAGCGCCACCCCCTGCCAGCCCGGCAGCATCAGGAGCCAGATGCCGGTCGGCCGGTCGAACCGCCCCAGCTTCAGCCAGGGCCTCAAGGACGCCGGCGCATGGCGGTCCACCCAGTTGGCGGGCGCGGCGTCGGGCAGGGGCGCGGTCATGGCTGCGGCTTAGCAGAGCCGGCAGGCGGCTCGAAACGCCAAGGTTCGCGTTCGCCCGGTTTGGCCGTATTTGGAAGGCCATGACCGATCACTACGAGGATGCGGAGGCCGGACGGCGGCGGAGCCTGTCGAACCGGGCGGTGCTGGGGTTCGTGGGCGGTTACTGGCGCCGGCGACCGTGGCTTCTGGCCGGCGCGATCAGCCTCACCCTGGCGGCGATCGCCTGCGACCTGACCCTGCCGTGGGCGGCGGGGAAGCTGGTGGACGCGGTGGCGGCGGGGCCCCAGGAGGCCGATCCGGCCTGGCGGGCCTGGGCGCTGTTCGTGGGGGTGTATCTCGGCTTCGCGGTGATCCGCAACACGGCCATGCGGTTCCTCATCCCTTTCTCGGCCAGCAACATGAAGGATGTGGCCGACGAGGCCTTCGCCCGCGTGCAGTCGTTCTCCACCGCCTGGCACGCCGAGACCTTCGCGGGCGCCACGGTGCGGCGGATCAGCCGGGCCATGTGGGGTTACGACGTGGTCACCGACGCCGCCCTGATCTGGTTCGGACCGGCGGGGATCGTGCTCGTCGGGCTGTGCGTGATGATCGGGCTGCGCTGGCCTCTGGTCGGCCTGTTCGCCCTGGCGGCGGTGGCGCTCTATGTGGCCTCGAACATCTTCCTCACCGTCATCTATGCGCGGCCGGCGAACCTGAAGTCGGTGGCGCTGGATTCGCGCATCGGCGGGGCGCTGGCGGACTCCATCTCCTCCAACGCCACGGTGAAGGCGTTCGGCGCCGAGGCGCGCGAGGATGAGCGGGTGGCGACCATCACCGAGATGTGGCGCAAGGCGCTGATCCGGACCTGGACCCGTTTCACCGACCTGTGGCTGGTGCACAGCCTGATCCTGGTGGTGCTGCAGGCGGGACTGACGGGCCTGCTGCTGGTGCAGTGGTCGAAGGGCAAGGCCGACGCCGGGGACATAGCCTTCGTGATCACCGCTTTCATGCTGATGGCGGGCTACCTGAGGAACGTGGGCGAGCATGTCCGCACCGCCCAGCGCGGGCTGGACGATATCGAGGACGTGGCGAGGTACGCCGCCACCGCGCCGCAGGTGGCTGACGCGCCGGACGCGCGGGCTTTCCGCGCCCAGCGGGGCGAGATCGTCTTCGACAAGGTGGGGTTCCGCTACAAGCAGGCGGGCGGGGCGCTCTACCGCGACTTCTCGCTGGCCATCGCGCCGGGGGAGCGGGTGGCTCTGGTGGGGGCCACGGGGGCGGGCAAGTCCACCTTCGTCAAGCTGGTGCAGCGGCTCTACGACCTGGAGGCCGGCCGCATCCTGATCGACGGCCAGGATATCGCCAAGGTAAGCCAGGGGTCCTTGCGCCGCGCCATCGCCGTGGTGCCGCAGGACCCGGCGCTGTTCCACCGCTCAATCGGCGAGAACATCGGCTATTCGCGGCCCGGCGCCACGGCCGAGGAGGTGGCGCTGGCCGCGCGGCGGGCGCGGGCCCACGACTTCATCGCCGCCCTGCCCGCTGGCTACGACACCCTGGTGGGCGAGCGCGGCGTCAAGCTCTCCGGCGGCGAGCGGCAGCGGGTGGCGATCGCCCGCGCCTTCCTGGCTGATGCGCCCATCCTGGTGCTGGACGAGGCCACCTCCTCCCTGGACGTGGAGACCGAGCGCCAGGTGCAGGCGGCCATGGAGGAGCTGATGGCCGGTCGCACAACCATTGTCATCGCGCATAGGCTGTCGACGATCCGCGGCGCCGACCGCATCCTGGTGTTCGAGGACGGCCGGGTGGTGGAGGAAGGCCGGCACAGGGACCTGGTGGCGAAGGGCGGCGCCTACGCCCGCCTGCACGCGGTGGCGGAGGGGCTAGCCTAGGGCGGCGGCCAGCGCTTCGGCCAAGTCACCCCGCCGCTCGACGCGCACGCGCTCCAGGCCTAGCCAGCCGGCCATCCGGCGCAGTTCGCCCGCCAGCCGTTCCGGCGTCTCCGCGGTGGCCCACGGCTCGGCGTGGCTGGCCTGGACGATGAGGACGGAGGCCTTGCGGTCGGCCTTCAGGTCGACGCGGGCGGTGATGGCGTCGCCCTCCAGGAACGGCAGGACGTAGTAGCCGTGGGTGCGCTTGTGGGCCGGCGTGTAGATCTCCAGGCGGACGCGCACGCCCCACAGCCGCTCGGTGCGCTCGCGGAACCAGATCAGGTTGTCGAAGGGCGACAGCAGGGCCTCGGCCCCGATCCGGCGGGGCAGGCGGGCTTCGGGGGCCAGGAAGGCGGGCTCGCGCCAGCCCTTGACGGCGGCCGCGACGAGGTCGCCGGCCTCCACCAGCTCGGCGAGGCGGGCGCGGGTCTCGGCGACGCCCATGCGGAAATAGTCGCGCAGGTCGCGCTCGGTCGCCACGCCCAGGGCGCGGGCGGCGATCCGCAGCAACCCCCGCTGCGCCTCCTCCCGGCTGGGATCGGGGGCGTTCACGATGGCCCGCGGCAGCACCTTTTCGGGCAGACCATAGACCCGCTCGAAGGTCCCGCGCCGCGCAGCAGTGGTGAGCTCGCCGGTCCAGAACAGGCATTCCACCGCGCGCTTGGCGTCGCTCCAGCCCCACCAGCCGCCGGCGCCCTTGGCGCCCACCTCCAGCTCGGAGGCGGCCAGCGGGCCTCGCGCGCGGATCTGGGCCAGGGCCTGGTCCACCAGGTCGCGGTGCTCGCGCAGGAAGCGCGCCACGCCCTTCCAGACGCCCACGCCGTCGCGGGCGTCGGCCATCCGCCAGCGCAGCAGGGGCTGGGTGGCCAGCGGCAGCAGCGAGGCCTCGTGGGCCCAGTATTCGAACAGGGCGGGCTTCCGGCCCCAGGCGACCTCCTCCAGCAGGGCGCGCGGATAGGCGCCC
>CANJKG010000147.1 GCA_947474775.1 Caulobacteraceae bacterium
AGGTCGCTCATCAGCGACATCTCCTCGCAGATCGGCAGGAACTGGTCGGGCATGATCAGGCCCCGGCGCGGGTGGCGCCAGCGGACCAGGGCCTCGAAGCCGGACAGCGCCCCGGTCGAGAGCCGCACGATGGGTTGGTAGAAGGCCTGCAGCTCGCCCCGGCCCAGGGCGCCCTTGAGGTCGCCTTCCAGGGCCAGGCGGGACAGGCCGTCGCTCTCCAGCGAGCGGCCATAGGCGGCCGCGCCGCCCCGGCCATGGCTCTTGGCGGATTCGATGGCCAGTTCCGCGCGGCGCAGCAGCTCAGCGGCGTCGGGCGCCTCGTCGCCGCCCTCGGCCTCCACCGCGCCGATGGACAGGGTCGGGTGGATGTCGAAGCCGGCGATGCGCAGCGGTTGCTCAAGGGCGCGCCGCAGGCGCTCAGGCCCCGGCGAGACCGCCGCCGGCGCCAGGGCTGCGAACTCGTCCTCGCCGATCCGCGCCAGCAGGGCGTCGGGCGGGAAGCTGGCCGAGAGCCGGGAACCCAGGGCCGCCAGCACCAGGTCGGCCCGCTCGTGACCCAGGGCCTCGTTGAGCCGGCGCAGGCGGTCCAGGTCGGCGACGATCAGCTCGTGCACGCCGGGGCTCTGCAGCCGTTCGCGGGCCTGGGCGATGAAGCTGCGGCGGTCCAGCAGGCCGGTGAGGCCGTCCACGTCGGAGGCGGCGAACTTCGTCTCGGGGGCGACGACGCCGGCCGCTCGGCGGCCTTCCTCCAGCCAGACTCCACGCCAGATGCAGGTGCCGCCGCCGCGCATGCGCAGCCGCACCGCCACTTCGCCGCCGGCGCTCCTGCAGCCGCAGGATGTCGTCGGTGAGCGCTCGGTCCTGCGGCAGGGCCAGCGCGCGCAGCGCCGCGGATGAACAGTCGGCGGTGAGCGGGCCCAGTCCCAGGGCGTGGGAGGCTCCGGTCAGGCGCAGGCGATCGGCGTCGGGCTCCCAGAGCCAGAGCGCCACCTCCGCCGCCCCCAACGCTTCGAGCGTGGCGGTGGCGTCCCACATCCAACGGTCGTTCGGCATCTATTCTGTCGCCCGGACCTACTAAGCGCCGGTCACACCGACACGGCTTCGTCCGACGCCCCGCGCACCTGTACGGGCGAGACCAGGCCGAACAGGACATGATCTCGCCAGTTCCCATTAATTTTCAGATAAGCCTGCGCCCGGCCCTCCTCCACGAAACCCGCTTTCGCCAGCAGGCTGCGCGACGGCCCGTTCTCCGGGATGCAGGCGGCCTCGAGGCGGTGCAGGCCCAGTGTGTGGAAGGCGAAGTCGGTGAGCGTCCTGAGCGCCGACAGCGTCAGCCCCTGGCGCGCGTAGGGTCGGCCGCACCAGTAGCCCACCGAGCCCATCTGGGCGACGCCCCGGCGGATGTTGGACAAGGTGATGCCCCCGCTCAGCGCCTCGTCGGCGGCGCGGAAAACGAAGAACGGATGCGCCGCGCCCGCCTCCCGGTCGCGCGCATAGGCCGACAGCAGGCGTCGGTACGCCGCGCGGGATAGGTCGTCGGAGGGCCAGGTTGGCTCCCAGGGCTGCAGGAACGGCCGCGAAGCCGCGCGCACCTCGCGCCAGTCGGCATAATCCCCGGCCCGCGGCGGACGCAGGACGACGCCCTCGCCTTCCAGGCGCAGGCCGCTCTCCGGCGCGATCCAGTCCAACAGGGCCACGGCGGCGAGGGTCGCCCATTTCGGCGAGCCGTCAACCCTTTAGCCGAACAGCGCCTGTTCGAAAGCCGCCCCGGCCGCCAGCGCCGGCTTGGGCCCCAGCACCGCCACGGCGGCCTGGCGGGGCTCCAGGATGCGCTCCGCCAGCCGCACCAGATCGTGGACGCCCACCGCATCCACCTCGGCGGCCACCTCGGCCGGGTCCAGGGTGCGGCCGAACAGCAGCACCTGGCCGGCCGCCTGTTCGGCGCGGGCCAGGGCCGATTCGCGGGCCATGAACATCGCGCCCTTCAGTTGCGCCTTGGCCCGGGCGAGCTCCGCGTCGGCCACCGGCTCGCGCAGCCCGGCGATCTCGCCCGCCGCCACCTTGGCCAGTTCCGCCGCATCGCCGGCGTCGCAGCCGGCGAACACCCCCAGCACGCCCACCTCGGCATAGGTCTCCGCATAGGCGTCGATGGCGTAGGCCAGGCCGCGCCTCTCGCGGGCCTCCTGGAACAGCCGCGAGGCCATACCGCCGCCCAGGATCTCCGCCAGCAGGCGCAGGGCGAAATAGTCCTCATCGGCCACGCCCGGCGCCGGCAGCATCAGCACCAGGTTGGCCTGCTCCAGCTTGCGCGCGGTGAGCTGCAACCCGCCCACGAATTGGGCCGCCGCCGCCTCGGGCGGGGCGGCCGCGGCGGCGGCCCCGAAATCCCGCTCGGCCAGCGCCAGCAATTCGCTCTCGTCCACCGCGCCGGCGGCGCTCACCACCAGTTGGTCGGGCGCGTAGATCGCCGCCCGCCAGCCCATCAGCGCTTCGGGCGTCGCCGCCCCGATGGACCGCGACGTCCCCAGGATCGGGCGGCCCAGCGGCTGACCCTGGAAGGCGGCGGCCTGGGCCATCTCGAACACCAGGTCGTCGGGGGTGTCGGCCGCCTCGGCGATCTCCTGCTTCACCACCTGCTTCTCGCGGGCCAGGTCGGCGGCGTCCATGGCCGGGCGCTGCACCAGGTCGGCGATCACCGCGGAGCCCAGGTCGAGGCCGTGCTTGAGGGCGCGAACCTGGAAACTGGTCCGCTCGTATCCGGTGGCGGCGTTGATGTTGCCGCCCTCGGCCTCGATCACCTCGACGATGGCCTTGGCGGAGCGCTCGCCGGCCCCCTTGAACACCATGTGCTCCAGCAGGTGCGACCAGCCGGAATGCGCCTCGTCCTCGAGCCGCGCGCCACGGCCGGCGACCACCGACAACGCCACCGTCTGCAGCCCGGGGATTGGATCGCAAACGACGCGGACGCCGTTCGAAAGGGTGTGGACCTTGGGGGTCGTGGCGCTCAAGCCGCCCACTAGGTTTCTGCGAAGGCGCGGACGTAGGCCTTGATGGTGTCGGCCTCCGCCGGCAGGCGGTCGTAGCGCTCCGGGCGACCGGCGAGGTCCGCCGCGCCGCGCGGCAGGGACGGAGTGACGCCCGACGCCTTGGCCACGTCCTCCGGGAACTTGGCTGCGTGCGCCGTGGACAGCACCACCACGGGGCCGGTCAGGTCGCTGGCCCGCCGCAGGGCGGCCACGGCCACCGCCGTGTGCGGGTCGATCAACTCGCCGGTGCGCGCCAGGGTGTCGGCGATGGTCGTGGCCGTCTCCTTCTCGCCGATGGCCACGCCCCGGAACAGTCCGCGCATGGCGGTGAGCGCATAGGGCGGCACCTCCACGGAACCGGTCTTGGCGAACGCGGTGAAGGTGCGCGCGGTTTCCACCGGCTCGCGCGCCACGCATTCGAAATAGAGCCGCTCGAAGTTCGACGCCGACTGGATGTCCATTGCCGGGGATATGGTGGGCTGCACCACGCCGCGCTCATAGCGGCCCTCCTCGAAGGCGCGGGCGAGGATGTCGTTGGAGTTGGTGGCCACCACGATGCGCGGGATCGACAGGCCCATCTGGGCGGCCACATAGCCGGCGAAGGCGTCGCCGAAATTCCCCGAAGGCACGCAGAAGCTCACCGGCCGCCCCGGCGCCCCCAGGGCCACGGCGGAGGTGAAGTAGTAGACCACCTGCGCCGCGATGCGCGCAAAGTTGATCGAGTTGACCCCGGACAGGTCCACCGCCTGGCGCAGCACCTCGTCCTGGAAGGCCTGCTTCACGATCGCCTGGCAGTCGTCGAAGGTGCCCTTCACCCCCACGCAGGCCACATTTGGCTCCACGGCCGTGGTCATGAATCGCCGTTGCACCTCGGAGATGCGGCCTTCCGGGAACAGGGCCACCACGCGGACCCGCTCGCGGCCGCGGAATGCCTCCACCGCCGCCCCGCCGGTGTCGCCGGAGGTCGCGCACAGGATGGTCTGGGTCCGGCCCTGCTCGGCCAGCACATGGTCGTAGAGCCGGGCCAGGATCTGCATGGCCACGTCCTTGAACGCCAGGCTGGGGCCATGGAACAACTCGGCGATGAAGGCGTCCGGCCCGATCTGCACCAGCGGGACCACCGCGTCATGGCTGAAGGTTGCGTAGGCCTCGCGGCACATTTCCAGAAGCGCGTCCGGCGCGATCTCGTCGCCGGCGAAGGCGCCGATCACGGTGGCGGCCACCTCATGGTAGGGCTTGCCCGCGAAGGCCGCGATCTGGGCCTTGCTGAACTGCGGCCAGGATTCGGGCACGTAGAGGCCGCCGTCGGGGGCGAGCCCGGCGAGCACCGCATCCACAAAGCCGACCGCCGGCGCCTGGCCTCGGGTCGAGACGTACCGCATCAAGGCTTCCTTCGAAAAAGCATGGCGGCATAGACGCCCGCCAGGGCGGCGGCAAGGCCGAACCAGGTGAGCGCATACTCCAGATGCCGGTTGGGGATCTCGGCCGGCACGGGGGCGGGGACCAGGGCCTTCCACGCAGGGTTGGAGGAGGTCTCGGCGAACAGGAACACCGGGGCCGGTTGCGACGCCCCCAGCGCCCTGGCCATGGCGGCTGTGTCGCGGTCGTACCAGCGGTTGGCCGCCACCTCGTTGGGCGGAGTGACGAAGCTGCGCTTGTCGGGCTGGCGGAGCACGCCCACGACCTCCAGGGGCGCCTGGTCGGCCGGGTTCGTCGGTGGCCGGGCCGAGATGACGTCGGCCACGAAACCCCGGTCCACCAGCAGCGTCCGGTAGCTGGCCGAGGCTACCGCGCAGGCCGAGATCAGCCGCGAGCCGGCCTTGCCGTCCCTGAGGCTATAGAGTTCCAGGTAGGGCGCGCTCGCCAATCCGGGGCAGCTCACCCGCACCCGGACGAAGTCGGCGTCGCCGCCGGCCGCCAGGCTGTCGAGCACCCCGCCGGCCGGCCGGGCCGGCGCGCCCTCCAGGGCGGCGACCCGGGCGAGTACGTCCCGCTTCCAGGACAGCCGCTGCAGCTGCCAGGTCCCCAGGCCGATCAGGATGGCGAGCGAGACGCAGGTCGCCAGCGTCAGGACCAGCGGAAAGCCGCGTCGGGCCGGCGCCGAGGGCCTCGGCGGCAGTTCAGGCTCCCAGCTTTCCGGCATGGGCTACTCGTTCCTGTGCTCGGAGGCCCGATTCATGAACTGGGCCGCCAGCATGGCCCCCTTGAACGGTCGCAGCAGCGCCAGGCAGACCACCAGGGTGAGCGGCAGCCAGATGACCAGGTGCAACCAGATGGGCGGGCGGAAGGCGATCTCCACGAACAGGGCCGCGAAGGCCACCAGGAAGCCGCCGATCAGGATCACGAACACCGCCGGCCCGTCGCCGGAATCGGCCTTGGCGAGGTCGATGCCGCAGGCCTCGCAGCGAGGCGATACCCGCAGGAACCCGTCGAACAGGTGTCCCTCCCCGCAGTTCGGGCAGCGGCTCAGGAGCCCCGCCAGCAGCGGATTGTGGGACCCGGCCATGGGCTAGTGCGGGGGAGCTCCGAAGACCACGTAGATGAACGCGAACAGGAACAGCCAGACCACGTCGACGAAGTGCCAGTACCAGGCGGCGGCCTCGAAGCCGAAGTGCTTCTGCGGGGTGAAGCCGTTGCCCATCAGGCGGATCAGGCAAACCAGCAGGAAGATGGTCCCGATCAGCACGTGAAAGCCGTGGAAGCCCGTGGCCATGAAGAAGGACGAGCCGTAGAGGCCGGAGTTCTCCGCGCCCTCGCCGCCGAAGAAGAAGTTGTGGTGCAGGATGTGGCTGTACTCATAGGCCTGGATGGCCGTGAACAGCGCGCCCAGGATGACCGTCAGCACCAGGCCGGTCTTGGCCGACTTGCGGTCGCCCTGCTGCAGTGCGTGGTGCGCCCAGGTGACCGTGGTGCCGGAGAGCAGCAGGGTAAGCGTGTTGACCAGCGGCAGCTGCCAGGGGCCCACCGTCTCGATGCCCTGCGGCGGCCAGGTGGCCCAGGCGTTGCGGACCTCCTCGATGGAGGACGCGGCCCGCACCTCGTGGAACAGGGCCATCTCGAAGAAGATCCAGAACCAGGCCACGAAGAACATCACTTCGGAGGCGATGAACAGGATCATCCCGTAGCGCAGGCCCAGCGAGACCACCGGGGTGTGATCGCCGCCGTTGGCCTCGTTGACCACGTCTCGCCACCACCCGACCATAGTGAAGAGCACGCCGGCCAGGCCCAGGAAGAACAGCCACGAGGTGCCCTTCTCCAGGCCGAACAGCCCCTTCATCCAGACGACGCCGCCCAGCGCCAGGGCCGTGGCGGCGATGGAGCCGATCAGCGGGTACGCGCTCGGGTTGACCAGGTGATAGTCGTGCTTGACGCCGTCGTGGGCCATATCGGTCCTAACCCCTCATAATCCTCTCGCAACGGGCGGCCCCACCCCAGGGATTCGCCCGCGCACAGTCGCCGACGCTATAGCCTTGCTGGAGCCGGCCCGCCAAGGGAGAAAGCGCCTGGACGCGATCCCCGCAACGCAAGCGCCGCCGATCAGGGATCGGCGGCGCGGCGGTTGGTCGAGGTCGAGCGCCAGAGTGCGGAGACTGCCCGGGTCACCGGGAGCCGCACCGTCCTACTGGGCGGCGGCGACCGGGGCTTCGGCGGGAGCCGGGGCTTCGGCGGGGGCCGCGGCGGCGGGTGCGGCCGAGCAGCCCTTGCCCATGTAGAGGCCGTTCAGGATGATCTTGCGGGTCTCGGCGGTCTTGATCTGCTCCTGGGCGGCGGCGGCCTTGTTGGCGGCGTTCTGCTGGGCCATGCCGCCCAGCTTGTTGGCGAACATTCCCAGGCCCGGCGCACGGGCCAGCATGCCCGAGCGCAGGGCGCCCTCGACGGCCACGGTGCTGGCGAGGCCCGCGCCCTTGGCGGCGCCCTGGGCGCCGGATATCTGCTGGTTGGCGGCGGCGATGACTCCGTCCATGCGCCCGAATTCGGTCTGCAGGCCCGCGCAGTCCAGCGAAGCGTCGGTGGGATAGCTGGCCTGCAGCGCTTACGCGTTGGCGGTCGTGGCTAAGGCGGCCGCGGCGACAGCGGCGATCAGAAGAGTACGCATGTGAATCCCCCAAAAAATTCAGCGCCTAAAACAGCATAGTCGCTCCCGATGGTCCACCCCCGGGCGGTTGTGTCGCACCGTTGGTCGAACTGGGTGCGGTCAGTTGGGCCAGATAGATGAATCTTCGTTGAACGCGCCTAGCTCTTGGCGGGAGACATGGCGTCCGTCGCGGGGAAGAAGGTGTACGACAGGGTCACCTCGCGCTTGCCCTTGGTCTCGAAGTCCGTGGCGTACTTGGGATCCACGAAATAGAGCACCGGCATGTCGACGCTCTGGCCGGGCTGGATGGTCTGCTCCTCGAAGCAGAAGCATTCCAGCTTCTGGAAATAGGGCCCGGCCTGCTCGGGCACCACGTTGAACACAGCGCGGCCGGTGACCGGCTTGTCACTGTTGTTGACCACCTTGAACATCGCCACCTTGGTCTCGCCGATCTTCGCCGACTGGCTGGTCTGCTCGGCGGTGAAGGTCCAGGGCAGGCCCCCGCGCACATTGGCGTCGAAGCGGATGGTCAGGGTTTCGCTGAGCACCTTGTCCTTGCCCGGCGCGGTCTCGGCCCGGCGGGTGGCCCCGTCAAAGCCGGTGAACTCGCAGAAGGCGCGGTAGAGCGGCACCGCGGCGTAGGCGACGCCCACCATGGCGAAGAAGCCCGCCGCGCAGAACGCGGCGAGCTTCGCGTTGCGGCGGCTAGAAAGGTCGATCGAGGACATTGGCGCCGAGCTTCTGGATGGTGACCACGTAGACCAGGAGTACGAACAGGGCCAGACCCAGCGCCAGGGCGATGTTGCGTCCCCGCCGCGCCTTCTGCTCCTGGGGAGTCTCCTGACGCGGGTCGCTCATCGGATCAGCTCCAGGGGGGCCACGCCCGCGAGATGCTCCGCCAGCAAGGCGGCGAACAACAGCGTAAGGTAAAGGATCGAGAAGGCGAACAGGTTGCGGGCGTCCTTGGCCCCGGCGCGCACATCATAAAGGCCGTCGTCGTTCCGATCGCCCGCAGCCTCGCCCGCCCGGCTACGGTAGAGCCGCCAGGCCAGCAGCAGGAACACCAACCCACCGCCCGTCGCCACCGCCAGATAGGCCGGCCCGCCAAGGCCGGTGAAGGCGGGCAGGAGGCAGACCGGGGTGAACAGCAGCGAATAGATCAGGATCTGGCGGCGCGTGGAGGCTGGCCCCGCCACCACCGGCATCATCGGCACGCCGGCCTTGGCGTAGTCCTCGGATGTGTAGAGCGACAGCGCCCAGAAGTGCGGCGGCGTCCACATGAAGATGATCGCGCACAGCAGCCAGGCGTTGGCCGGCGCGGTCCCGGTCGCCGCCGCCCAGCCAATCACCGGCGGCAGCGCCCCGGCCAGCCCGCCGATGACGATGTTCTGCGCCGTCCAGCGCTTCAGC
>CANJKG010000148.1 GCA_947474775.1 Caulobacteraceae bacterium
GCAGCCGCTGATGATCTTCGACGAGGTGGATCAGGGCGTGGGCGGCGCCGTGGCCGACGCCGTGGGCCTGCGCCTGAAGCGCCTGGCGGCCGAGGCCCAGGTGCTGGTGGTGACCCACAGCCCGCAGGTGGCGGCTCGCGCGGACGCCCACTGGCGGATATCCAAGGCCGGCGAGGGCGAGCGGGTGCGCACCTTGGTAGAGTCGCTCAGCGCCGCCGAACGCGAGGAGGAGATCGCCCGCATGCTGGCCGGCGCCGAGATCACCGATGCGGCCCGCGCCGCCGCCAGGGCGTTGATGCATGCCTGAACCGAAACCGGCCGATGCGCTCACCGAAGCCGAGGCGGTGGAGGAACTGACCCGCCTCGCCGACGAGATCGCCGCGCACGACATCCGCTACCACCAGGAGGATTCGCCCGCGATCTCCGACGCCGACTACGACGCGATGAAGCGGCGCAATGGCGAGATCGAGGCGCGTTTCCCGCACCTGATGCGGGAGAACTCGCCGTCGCTGCGGGTGGGCGCGGCGCGGGCGGAACAGTTCTCAGCCGTCGAGCATGGCGTGCCCATGCTGTCGCTGGACAACGCCTTCTCGGACGAGGACGCCCTTGAGTTCGACGCCCGGGTGCGCCGCTTCCTGCGGCTGGAGGAGGTCGCCTACACCGCCGAGCCGAAGATCGACGGCCTGTCGGCCTCGCTCCGCTACGAGAACGGCGTCCTGGTCCAGGGTGCTACGCGCGGGGACGGAAGAATAGGTGAGGATGTCACCGAAAACCTCAGAACAATTAAGGAAATCCCGAGGCGGCTGTCGGGCGCTGGCTGGCCCGATGTGATCGAGGTGCGCGGCGAGGTCTACCTGGGCCATCAGGAGTTCGCGGCCCTGAACGCGGCGGCCGAGGCGGCGGGCCAGAAGACCTACGCCAATCCGCGCAACGCCGCTGCAGGATCGCTGCGGCAGGTCGATCCGAGCATCACCAGGGGCCGCCCCTTGCGGTTCTTCGCCTATGCATGGGGCCACTATTCGCAGCCGTTCGCAGATACCCAGTGGAAGGCCTTGGGTTTGCTCAAGGAATGGGGCTTTCAGACGACGCCGGAGAGCCAGTGCGTCAGCGGGCCCGAGGGCCTGATGGCGGCCTACCGGGCGATGGAGACAATGCGCCCTGAGCTCGGCTACGACATCGACGGGGTGGTCTACAAGGTCGACCGGCTGGACTGGCAGCAGCGGCTCGGATTCGTCACCCGCACGCCGCGCTGGGCGACCGCGCGCAAGTTTCCGGCCCAGCAGGCTCGCACCGAGCTGGAGGCCATCGACATCCAGGTGGGCCGCACCGGGGCGCTTACCCCCGTGGCGCGGCTGAAGCCGGTGACGGTGGGCGGCGTGGTGGTGACCAACGCCACCCTGCACAACGCCGACGAGATCGCCCGGCTCGACGTGCGGGTGGGCGACACGGTGATCCTGCAGCGGGCCGGCGACGTGATCCCGCAGATCTTGAGCGTGGTCCCGGAGGAGCGGCCGAAGAATGCGGTTTCCTACGAGTACCCGCACGAATGCCCCTGCCCATTGAAGACCCCGGTGGTGCGCGAGACCACCGCTGGGGGCGCCGAGACGGTGGTGCGGCGGTGCTCCGGCGAATTCGCCTGTCCGTTCCAGAAGCTGGCGCACCTGCGGCACTTCGTGTCGCGCCGGGCCTTCGACATCGAGGGCCTGGGCGAGAAGCATCTGGTGGCCTTCACCGAGCGCGGCTGGATCGCCTCGCCGGCCGACATCTTCCGGCTGGCCGACAAGCGCGCCGAGCTGCTGGACACGGAGCGCTACGGCGAGACCAGCGTCAGGAACCTGCTGGAGAACATCGAGGCGCGCCGGCGCATCGCCCTGGATCGCTTCATCTATGGCCTGGGCATCCGCCACATCGGCGAGACCACCGCCACGGTGATGGCGCGCGGCTACGGCTCGGTCGACACCTTCCTGGAGGCCATGGACAAGGTAGCCGACCGCGACCCCGAGGCGGTGGAAGATCTGGACGCCATGGACCAGATCGGCGCGGCGGTGATCGAGGCCGCCGCCGCCTTCTTCGCCGAGGACCACAACCGCGCCATGGTCCTGGACCTGAAGGGCCAGCTGGACGTCCAGGAGGCCGAGAAGCCGAAGACCGACACCGCCGTGGCCGGCAAGACCGTGGTGTTCACCGGCGCTCTTGAGAAGATGACCCGCGACGAGGCCAAGGCCCAGGCCGAGCGGTTGGGCGCCAAGGTCTCGGGATCGGTTTCGAAGAAGACCGACCTGGTGGTGGCCGGGCCGGGCGCGGGCTCGAAGCTCAAGACCGCCACCGAGCTGGGAATCCAGGTGCTGAGCGAGGACGACTGGCTGGCGCTGGTGGACGCCATATGAGCGAGCCTGAAGCGGAATCAGCCCTCGAGCAGCAGCTGAAGCAGGGCGTGCAGTGGTTGCGCGGGCATCTTCTGAACCACGCCGAGGTGACCTTCCTGGCGCTGGTGAAGGAGTATCCGGACCATGCGGGGGCGCGGCGCCTGCTGGGCGTCACCCGCTGCAAGCTGGGCCGTCCCGACGACGCCATCGCGGATCTGCGGGCCGGGGCGGAAATGGAGCCGGAGCGTGAGGTCGCTTGGTGCGACCTGGCCGTGGGCCTGCGGCGCGCCGGAAAGCTTGAGGCGGCGGCGGCGGCGCGGGAGCGCGCCGTCCAGCTCTACGCCGCCCGACCGACGCCGTTGGGCCTGCTGCCGCTGGAGGAGATGGCGTTCTCCACCGAGCGCGGCGTCCATGAGTTCACGCTGGTCGACTACCCCTATGTGACGAGCATCCGCCACGGGGCCGGGCGCCCGTCCCACCCGGAACTTTCGGAGATCATCGGGCGCAACCGCGATCGCTACGCCGCTTTCATCGAGGAAATGGGCGAACTACAGGCGGACTTCGCCCAGATCCCTCTCGGCGGGACCTATGAGCAGAGGGGGCCCTTCTGGCTGAACGCCTGGTTCACGGCCCTGGACGGGATGGCGCTCACCCAGATGCTGCGCCGCCACGACCCGTTCAGGTTCGTGGAGATCGGCTCGGGCATGTCGACCAAGTTCGCCCGCCGCGCGGTGGAGATGTATGGCCTGCGCACCAAGCTGGCCTCCCTCGACCCGGAGCCGCGCAACGAGGTGGACCTGTTGTGTGACCGGGTGGTCCGCGCCCCGCTGGAGAAGTGCGACGTCAGGCTGTTCGACGCCCTGGATCCAGGCGACATCCTGTTCCTGGACTCCTCCCACCGCGCGTTCCAGGGCTCCGACGTCACGGTCTTCTTCATGGAGATCCTGCCCCGCGTGAAGCCGGGCGTGATCGTCCACATCCACGACATCTACCTGCCGGACGACTACGTGAGCGGCCACATGTGGCGGATGTGGAACGAGCAGTACATGCTGGCGACGGCGCTGCTGTTCGGCCAGGCCTTCGAGATCCTGTTCCCCGCTTGGTACGTGGGCCAGGACCCCGGACTGCGGACCCAGGCAAGGGCCGCGCTTTGCAAGGGGCCGATCAGCGAGCTGGACCTCTACGGGACCTCATTCTGGATGCGGAAGATCTGACCCTGCCTGGTTCTCCGGGCGCCAGGGGCCAAGGTCGTTCGTCTGTGGAGCGACCGGCTCAGAGCGGAGCGGTCGCCGCGTCCAGCCAGGCGTGGGCGTCCGCCGGCAACTGCGGGCCGACCACCGCGCGGACGCGGGCGTGATAGGCGTCGAGTTGACGACGCTCCTCGTCGGTGAGCAGCGCCGTCAGCACCAGGCGCCGGTCGATCGGCGCCAGGGTCAGGGTCTCGAAGCCCAGCATGGGGCGCTCGCCGCCGTCTATGGCCTGGGCCTCGGTGACCACCTGCAGGTTTTCGATGCGGATGCCGTATTCGCCGGTCTTGTAGTAGCCGGGCTCGTTGGAGACGATCATGCCGGGGCGCAGGGCCACAGCGCTGGCGGACTTGGAGATCCGATGCGGCCCCTCGTGGACGCCAAGGTAGGAGCCCACGCCATGGCCGGTGCCGTGGTCGTAGTCCAGGCCGCGCGCCCAGAGGGCGGCGCGGGCCAGGGCGTCGAGCGCCGAGCCGGTGGTCCCGACCGGGAAGCGCACGCGCCCCAGGGCCAGGTGGCCTTTCAGCACCAGGGTGAAGCGTTCGGCCATTTCGCGGGTGGGCTCACCGATCGCCACGGTGCGGGTCACGTCGGTGGTGCCGTCGAGGTACTGGGCGCCGGAATCGATGAGCATCAGGCTTCCCGGCTCGGCGCGCCGGTTGAGCCGCTCGGTCGGGCGATAGTGGACCACCGCGCCGTTGCCGGCCGCGCCGGCGATGGTGTCGAAGGAGAGATCCTTCAGTACGCCGGTGGCCTCGCGGAAGCCCTCCAGCGTCTTCACGGCGGTGATCTCGTCGGGCGGGTTGGCCTGGCCCTCCGTGCCGAGCCAGTGGAGGAAGCGGGTCAGGGCGGCGCCGTCGCGGGCGTGGGCCTTGCGGGCGCCCTCGATCTCCACCGCGTTCTTACAGGCCCGGGGCAGGGCGCAGGGGTCTTCGCCACGCACCACCTGGGCGCCGGCGGCGTGTAGCGCGTCGAAGTACCAGGCCGAGGACTGAGCGGGGTCCACCAGCACCTTGCGGCCGGCGAGTTCGGCCAGGGCCCTGGGCAGGTCGGCTTCGGTCTCCAGGCGCACCTGGTTGCCGAGCCAGGCCGGCAGCTCCGGGGTCACCTTGGCGGGGTCCAGGAACAGGCGGGCCGTCCCGTCGGCGTCGAGGATCGCCTGGCCCAGCGGCAGTGGCGAACGGATCACGTCGCCGCCGCGGATGTTGAACAGCCAGGCGAGGGAGGCCGGCGCGGTGATCACGGCCGCGTCGGCGCTCTCGCCCACCGCCTTGCCCACCCTGGCGCGCTTGGCGGCGGACTCCTCGCCGGAATAGGCCAGCGGGTGCGGCGTCACCGGCGCGGCGGGCTGGGCGGGGCGTGCCTCGCCCCAGGCCTCGTCCAGGGGATTGGGCGAGACGGGCTTCAGCTCTGCGCCGGCCTTGGTGGCGGCGGCCTTCAGTCGCTCCAGGGCGTCGGGGCTGTGCAGGCGCGGATCGTAGCCGATCACCTGGCCAGGGCCGGCGGTGGCTTCGAGATAGGCGGGCACGCCGCCGTCCACGAGGTCGCGGACCTCGAACAGGTCGGTGTCCACCTGGTCGCGGACCTGCAGGCTGTAGCGGCCGTCCACGAAGACGGCCGCCCTGTCGCGGAAGACCGCCGCCGCGCCCGCCGAGCCGGTGAAGCCGGTGAGCCAGGCCAGGCGATCGTTGGCGGCCGGCAGGTACTCGTTCTGATGCTCGTCCTCGTGCGGGACGAGCCAGGCGTCGAGCCCGTGGCGGCCCATGGCCTGGCGGATCAGCGGCAGGCGCTGAGCGCCGAAGGAGCGGTCGGTGGTCTCGTCGAAGGTCTGGCGCATGGCGGGCATGTAAGCCCTCGCCGCGGCCACGGCAAAGGGGGCGCCGGGGCCCGGGGCGATCCTGCCCTAGGCCCGCCGGACCACCAGGGTCGCCCAGGCGTCGCGATGCAGCCGGCGGACGAGCCGGAAGCCCTTTGAGCGGTAGGCGGCCAGGACGCGGCGTTCCTGGGTGCGCAGCAGGCCGGACAGGATGGCCAGGCCGCCGGGCTTCAGGGCCAGCTTGATGTCTTGCGACAGGGCCACCAGCGGCGGGGCCAGGATGTTGGCGAACACCAGGTCGTAGGGCGCTGGGCGGCGGACACGGGCGTCGTTCAGGCCGGAGGCGTGGACGAAGCGGGCCGGGGCGCGGTTCAGGGCGGCGTTCTCGTTGGCGATGCGGACCGAGGGGCCGTCGATGTCGGTGCCCAGAGCGATATGGGAGCCGGTGCGCGCGGCGGCGATGGCCAGCACCCCGGTGCCGCAGCCCACGTCCAGCACCCGGGGGAACCGGCGGGCCTTGAGCAGGGCGTCGTAGGCGGAAAGGCAGCCCACCGTGGTGCCGTGGTGGCCGGTGCCGAAAGCCGCGCCGGCCTCGATGCGCAGGTTCACCGTGCCGGCCGGCGCACGGCCGCGATCGTGCGCGCCGTAGACGAAGAACCGCCCGGCGCGCACCGGCGGTAGGCCGGACAGCGACATGGCCAGCCAGTCGGCGTCGGCGAGGGTCTCGACGGTGGTGCGCAGGCCCGCGAAGCCGGCCAGGAGCGCCACCAGGGCGTCGCGTTCGTCGTCGGTGGTGGGGAAGGCGTCGATGCGCCAGACGTCGTGGTCCTCGTCCTCCTCCAGGATAGAGTAGGTAACGGTCTCGGTGGCGGCGGTGGCGTCGATGACGGCGCAGGCGGCCTCCGCTTCGGCGCGGGGCCCACGGGCGACGATCTGGACGGCCTGTTCGCTCATGGGCGCCCGTCTAGCGGGGCCTTGGCGGAAAGGCGAGGGTGGATCAGTCGTCGCCGTACCGCGGCGGCCAGTCCTCGTCGATAGGCGGATCGGGGGGCTCCGGCAGGTCCTGCTCAAGGTAGGCGCCGCCGCTGGCGGAGGGGTAGTGCGGCGGCTCGGGCTCGTCGTACGTCGGCCTGCCATACCGTCCCGGCGGCTCGGCGGGCGGATCGGCGGCCGCCACGAACGCCGGTCCGGCCTCCGGTTGTGCGGCGGGGTCCTCGGCGGGGGGCGCCTCGGGGGCCAGGGCGCGGGCGAAGTCGGTCCCGAGCACATGGTCCGGGACGCGGCCGCCATGGCCGGCGATGGTGGGGATGCCGTCACCCGGGCCCGTGGAGCGTTCGCCCGCGGCGGTGACCAGGATCTGCGGCCCGCCGGCCAGCTCGATCATCTGCGGCCGCAGGGCCCCGCCGAACACCACGCCCGCCGCCAGCGCCACGACGGCGCCTGCGAAAGGCGGAATGATGCGCCGGTCGAATTCCATATCTGCACAGCGTCCGGGGGCGGGGATTGGTTCAGGGCGAAGGCGGGTTCACTATTGCGTTGGAAGGTTCATTCGCCTCATCACTTCTGCGGAGAATGTGGGAACTGATCTCCGCATAGGTCGCGGACATTAAGCTGGAAACCTGCGCGATCAAACGCGCGGTCGAGGCCGCCGAGGAACCACTTCAGCCAGCCGGTGACGCGCCGAAGGCGTTCTGGGAGACGTTCGGCGGCGCCAGGATCAATGAGCGCCAATCTATTTTGTCGATAGCGCCCTGACTCAAGCCTTCTCCACGAAGCTGTCGATGACCTTCTTCTCGCCGGCCTTGTCGAAGCGGACGGTGAGTTTGTTGCCGTCGACGCCGGCGACCTGGCCGTAGCCGAACTTGAGGTGGAAGACGCGGTCGCCGCGCTTGTAGTCGCTGGCCGCGGAGCTGGCGGCCACCAGGCGGCCTTCGCCTTCGATCACCTGCTGGCGGCCGGGGTGGCTGCCCCGATAGCCCTGCGCCTGGGCGCGCTGCCAGCCGGGTGAGGAATAGCCGGCGCCAAAGGAGGGGCTCTCATCCCAACGGCTGCCGTGCTGCTGCATGCCGGGACCGCCGCCGTAATACCCCGTTTCGGACGAGGCCTCGACGTTGGCGAGCGGGAGTTCGTCCACGAACCGGCTCGGCAGCTGGCTGGTCCAACGGCCATAGACCTGGCGGTTCGCGGCGAAGGAGATGCGGGCCTCCTCGCGGGCCCGGGTGATGCCCACGTAGGCCAGGCGGCGCTCCTCCTCCAGGCCCTTCTCGCCCTTCTCGTCCATGCTGCGCTGGGAAGGGAAGACGCCTTCCTCCCAGCCGGGCAGGAAGACCAGCGGGAACTCCAGGCCCTTGGCCGAGTGCAGGGTCATGATCTGGACGGCGTCGGCGCTGGGGCCGCGGTCCAGGTCCATCACCAGGGAGACGTGCTCCAGATAGGCCTCCAGGGTCTCGAACGAGCCCATGGACTGGACCAGCTCCTTGAGGTTCTCCAGGCGCGTCTGGCTGGTGGGGCCCTTGTCGAGGCGAAGGGCGTCGGTGTAGCCGCTCTCCTCCAGGATGGTCTCCATGATCCGCTGGTGCGGATTGACTTGCGCCTGGGCGCGCCAGCGGTCGAGGTCGCGCAGGAAGTTGGAGAGCGAGGTGCGGGTGCGGGCGGCCAGCTCATCGGTGAGCACCAGCTGGCGGGCGGCGGTGGCGGCCGAGACCTCGTTCAGGCGGGCGACCTGCAGCAGCTTCTGGACGGTGGTGTCGCCGATGCCGCGCTTGGGGACGTTGACGATCCGCTCGAAGGCCAGGTCGTCGTCCGGCGACTGGATCAGCCGCAGGTAGGCGTGGGCGTCGCGGATCTCGGCCCGCTCAAAGAACCGGGGCCCGCCGACCACCGTGTAGGGGATCTGCAGCAGGACGAACCGCTCCTCGAAGGCGCGCATCTGGAAGGAGGCGCGGACCAGGATGGCGATGTCGCGGTACTTGCGGGGGTTCTTGTCGGTCGTGCCCTTCTTGGCGCGCTCGATCTCGTCGGCGATCAGCCGGCTCTCCGCCTCGCCGTCCCAGACGCCGCGGAC
>CANJKG010000149.1 GCA_947474775.1 Caulobacteraceae bacterium
GCGCACCGCCCTGTTCAAGGACGGCATGATGTACGTCCAGGCCGGCGGCGGCGTGGTGGCCGACAGCGATGCGGACGCCGAATACGACGAGACCCTGCACAAGGCCCGGGCCCTGCGCCGCGCCGCCGAGGAGAGCTGGCGCTTCGTCTGAGTCCGGGAACCGGCTTAGGGCCCCGCAGCCGCGCGTTCGACGCTGACCACATGCTGGGTGGTCAGCGGCGGCGCCATCACCATCGCCGTCGCGAACAGCAGCGAGGCGGCCGCGCATCCTGCGGCCGCCGCCAGCACCGGCCACATCCGCGCGGGCCTGACGGGCTTGGTCAGCAACGCCCGGGCGCGGGCCAGTTCAGCTGCGTTGAGAGCGGAGTCCATGGCTTGAACCTGCCGTGAGTCCTTCATCGCCGCCACCGGCCCGCTTGGCTCTGCCGCCGCGAGCGCCTAGAGAAGGCGCATGATCCTGGTGATCGATAACTACGACAGCTTCACCTACAACCTCGTCCACTACCTGAACGAGCTGGGGGCGGAGACGCTCGTCCACCGCAACGACGCGCTGAGCGCCGCCGAGGCCCTGGCGCTGCGCCCACAGGGCGTGCTGCTCTCACCCGGCCCGTGCACGCCCAACGAGGCCGGGGTCTGTCTCGACCTGCTGCGCCAGGCGCCGGACGACCTGCCGATCTTCGGTGTCTGCCTGGGCCACCAGGCCATCGGCCAGGCCTTCGGCGGCGAGGTGGTCCGCGCCAAGAGCGTGATGCACGGCAAGACCAGCCTGATCCATCACACCGGCCAGGGCGTCTTCGCCGGCCTGAAGAACCCCTTCACCGCCACCCGCTATCACAGCTTGGCGGTGGAGAAGCAGGTGCTGCCTGACGTCCTGGAGGTCACCGCCTGGACCGACGACGGCGAGATCATGGGCGTTCAGCATCGGACGCGCCCGATCCACGGCGTGCAGTTCCACCCTGAGTCCATCGCCACGGAGTGCGGCCACGACCTACTGGCCAACTTCCTCGACATCGCCGGCGTGAGGCGCCTCGCGGCGGTCTGAGGCGAGCGCATGTCCGACGCCTTCAAGCCGTTGCTGGCCCGCCTGGCCGACGGGGCGACCCTGTCCGAAGAGGATGCCGACGCCTTTTTCACCGCCTGCCTGCGCGGCGAGCCCACCCCGGCCCAGGTCGCCGCGGCGCTCACCGCCATGCGCATGCGCGGTGAAACGGTGGGCGAGATCGCCGCCTCCGCCCGGGCCATGCGCCGCGCGGCCGTCACCCTGGACCATCCCTACGATGTGATCGATGTCTGCGGCACTGGCGGCGACGGCCTGCACACCCTCAACGTCTCCACCGCAGTGGCATTCGTAGCGGCCGGCGGCGGGCTGAAGGTGGCCAAGCACGGCAACCGGGCCCTGTCTTCCAAGTCGGGCGCCGCCGACGTGCTGGAGGCGCTGGGCGTCAACATCCAGACCGACGCCGACACTCAGCGCCGGGCGCTGGCGGAAGCCGGCCTCTGCTTCCTGTTCGCACCCGCCCACCACGGCGCTATGCGGCACGTCTCGCCAATCCGGGCTGAGCTCGGTTTTCGCACACTTTTCAATCTCCTGGGGCCTCTAGCTAATCCCGCCGGCGCCAGCCGCCAGCTGCTCGGCGTGTTCGACAGCCGCTGGGTCGAGCCCCTGGCCCGCGTGTTGGGCGCGCTGGGCGCAAAGCGTGCCTGGGTGGCCCACGGTCAGGGCATGGATGAGATCACCACCACCGGCGAGACCAGCGTCGCCGAATGGCGCGAGGGCCAGGTGCGGCTGTTCAACATCACGCCGGAGGCCGTGGGCCTGCCCCGCGCCGCGCTGGCCGACCTGACCGGCGGCCCGCCGGCCGCCAACGCCCGGGCCCTCCGCGAGCTGCTGGCCGGCGCCAAGGGTCCCTACCGCGACATCGTGCTGCTAAACGCCGCCGCCGCGTTCCTGGTCTCCGACAAGGTCGAGACCCTGCGCGAGGGCGTCGACCTTGCCGCCCGGGTGATCGACGACGGCCGCGCTGCCCGCGCCCTGGACCAACTGGTGGCGATCACCTCCGACGCCCGGTCATGAGCGACATCCTCGCCAGGATAGCCGCCTACAAGCGCGAGGAGGTAGCCGCGCGCAAGGCGGGCGCGCGTCCGGACCCCGCCGCTTCCTCACCGCCCCGGGGCTTTCGCGCGGCCCTGGAGCACGCCCACGCGCCGGGCCGCCTCGCCCTGATCGCCGAGATCAAGAAGGCCTCGCCGTCCAAGGGTCTGATCCGCGCCGACTTCGACCCACCGACGCTCGCCCGCGCCTACGAGGCCGGCGGCGCGGCCTGCCTTTCCGTGCTCACCGATGCGCCCAGCTTCCAGGGGGCCGACGCTTTCCTCACCGCCGCCCGCGACGCCTGCGCCCTGCCCTGCATCCGCAAGGAGTTCCTGGTCGACCCCTGGCAGGTGGCGGAGAGCCGCGCCCTGGGCGCCGACGCCATCCTGGTGATCCTGGCCATGGTCGACGACGGCCTGGCCGCAGAGCTGATATCCGAGGCCCGCCAGCTAGGCATGGACGCCCTGGTGGAGGTCCACGACGAGGCCGAGATGGCCCGCGCCGGAAAGCTCGGCGCCGATCTCGTGGGCGTCAACAACCGTGACCTGCGGACCTTCGTCGTTGACCTGGCCGTCACAGAGCGGCTGGCGAATGCGGCCCCAAACGACGCCCTCCTGGTCACCGAGAGCGGCGTCTTCACCGGCGCCGACGCCGCCCGGCTCGAGCGCGCCGGAGCCCGCGCCATGCTGGTGGGCGAAAGCCTGATGCGCCAGGCCGATGTGACCGCCGCCACGCACCAGTTGCTGAAAGGCGTCGCCTAGTCGACGCACACTGGTCGACGCGTGGCGGACGTTCAGACGCCGCTGAGCGTCCGGATCACGCCCGACGTAGCTGGCGAGTCGCAGATTCGCGGTGGCCGACCCGTCCCGGGCGGATGCTGGGCGTTAGAATTTCAGCCTCAACATCCTGATTCTACGAACGTATTTCTACCCCCCACGACGGAACTTGACATTAACCTGGAACGCCTGGAGAACATCCGCAACGTTTGTGGTTTGTTCTCAAGGAGCTCGCGATGCTCACCCGTAAGCAACACGAACTGCTCATGTTCATCCATGAGCGGATCAAGGAGAGCGGCGTCTCGCCCTCTTTCGACGAGATGAAGGAAGCTTTGGACCTGGCGTCGAAGTCTGGGATTCACCGTCTCATCACCGCCTTGGAGGAGCGTGGCTTCCTGCGCCGACTTCCGCATCGCGCCCGCGCCCTGGAAGTGGTCAAGCTGCCGCAGCAGGCCACCGCCGCCGCCCCGCCCAAGGGGCGCGCGCCCTTCAAGCCGCAGCTGGTGGAGAACGACGGCGGAATGGTCGCCGCCAACGACACCCGCGAACTGCCGATCCTGGGCCGCATCGCCGCCGGAACGCCCATTGAGGCGATCCAGCAGGAGCGCGACCGCATGCCCGTGCCCGAGACCCTGCTGGGCGCTGGCGAGCACTTCGTCCTCGAGGTGCAGGGCGACTCCATGATCAACGCCGGTATCCTCGACGGCGACTTCGTGGTCATCCGCCGCACCGACTCGGCCGTCTCCGGCGACATCGTCGTGGCCCTGGTGGTGCAGGATGGCGAGGCCACCCTGAAGCGCCTGCGCAAGAAGGGCGCCTCCATCGCCCTTGAGGCCGCCAACCCGGCCTACGAGACCCGCATCTTCGGCCCCGACCAGGTGGCCGTGCAAGGCAAGCTGGTCGGCCTGATTCGCCGTTATCACTAAGGCCGGTTGTCGACGCCCCAGGTCCAGGGGCGTCGTCCCCGTTCGTCCTGCGCCCAGGCGATCCGCCAGCCCGTGGTTGTCCGATATAGCTCGGCCGAGCCGCCGCGTTCGAAGTCCCGCCCCGTCAGAACCAGCGGCGCCGCGCAGGTCTCCGGCCTGAAGTCGTTGCGGAGGATCACGATCTCCGCGCCTGCGCACAGCGCCTCCAGCCGCCCCGCCTTCAACGGTCGGCGCAGGTTCCAGGCCGCCGCCATACGCACGGGCGCGTCCGATCCGGCCGCACAACTCCAGGCATCGCAGTCGAACCAGCGATCACGCGGCGCTGCGTCCTCGGCCGGCGTCAGGCCCCGCCGCCTGGCCCACAGTTCGGCCCCGAACCGCTTCACCTCTGGACGCAGCAGCACAGCCTCGCGGCCCGCCCGTACGGCGCTGGCCGCCCCATCGGCGGCGATCCAGACCTCGGGCGTCGGGGGCCGCGGCGCCAGCATCACCGCGAAGGCGAAAGGCAGGCCCAACCATCGCAGCCGCCCCTTCCAAAGGCACAGCCACAGGATGCCCAGGAACGACGCCGCCAGGGTCCAGGCCGGCCCGCTGGCGACGATCACCTGTGCGTGCGGCGCGGCCGCCGCCATGGCCGCGACCCGGTTCATCACGGCGATGGCGAAGCCAGCGGCCTCCAGCGGCCAGGCGCCAAACCCAAATGGGGTCAGCGCCGCCCCCAAGGCCAACGCCGGCATCATCAGGAACGACGAAATCGGCGCCACGAGGAGGTTGCAGACCAACCCCCACGTCGAGGCACGATTGAAGTGCTGCAGGGCGAACGGGCTGGTGGCCAGCCCGGCCACGAAGCTGGTCGCCACGCTGATCCCGATCCACAGGCCGGCCCCCTGGACCAGCCGGATCGGCCAGGGCGTGTTGATCTCCCTGGCCTGGCGCGGCCAGGCCTCGGCCAACGCCACCAGGGCGGCCGTGGCGGCGAACGACATCTGGAAGCCCGGCTCGGTGACAGCCTCCGGCTGCAGCAGCAACACCCCCATTGCCGCCAGCGCCAGCGCGTGCAGGCTGATCGCCTGCCGGTCTGCCAGTATTGCCCCGAACGCCACCGCCGCGGTGATCGCCGCCCGCTCGGCCGGCGGCGGCGCGCCGGACAGAAGCAGGTAGCCGCCCACGGCAGCCAGCCCCAGCGACGCCGCCACCTTCTTTCCGCTGACCCTGAGCGCCAGCCACGGCCACGCCGCCACCAGCAGGCGGACCAGGGCGAAGGCGAACCCGCCCACGATGGCCATGTGCAGACCGGAGATCGAGATGATGTGCGCCAGCCCCGCGATCCGCAGGTTCTCCACCTGCTCGCGCGGGATGAACGCCTCCTGCCCCGTGGTCATGGCCGCCGCCAGCCCACCGCGCTCGGGCCCCAGCACCTCCACGATCCGCCTCGTCAGGTCCCAGCGTACAGCGTTGATCCGCATGGTCAGGCCCAGCCGCCACGGCGGCGCCTCCAGCCCCGAGAGCGGCCGGGGCGTCCCAAGCGCCAGGCCCACTCCGCCCACACTCTCGAAATAGGCGTCGCGGGCGAAGTCATAGGACCCCGGGCTGGCTGGCGGCGGCGGCGGATTGACCAGGGCCAGCACCGACACCGCCTCGCCGGGCGCCGGGATCGGCGTCCCAGGCCTAAGCGTCATCCGTACCCGGATCGGCGTCTCGCGCCTCGGCCAATCGCCGATCCTCACAGGCGCGATCAGCAGCCGCTGGCCGCCCTCGCCGGGGCTGGTCACGTCCACCACCCAGCCCTCCAACCGCTGCGGCGGCGCCTCGGCCGGCGCGATCGGGGCCTTCACCGCCTCCTGCCGCAACTTGGCCACGCTGAAGCCGACCAGCGCGCATGCCGCCAACGCCAGGGCTGCCGTCACGGCCCGCGCGCCATGCCACCGCGCGGCCAGCACCAGCAGCACGCCGGCTGCGCCCGCCACGATCCACGCCACCCACGCCCAGGGCTCCCTGGGCAGCTGGAAATAGGCTGCCGCGCCGCATCCCAGCGCCACGGGATTCCACAGCGTCCAGCGGTCAAGTTGGGCCTCCCCCTGCGCCCGCAGCCACGCCGCCATCGCCGCGAGGCTAGGAGGCTGGCGAATCCGCATGCTAAGAGGTCGGCCCCACGCCGCCGTCGGCGCAGCGCCCGAACCCTCAGCCTCCATGTCCGACCGTCCCGTCGTCACCCGGATCGCCCCCTCGCCCACCGGCTCCATGCACATTGGCACGGCGCGGACGGCGCTTTTCAACTGGCTTTATGCCCGTCACACCGGCGGCAAGTACCTGCTGCGGGTAGAAGACACCGACCGCGAGCGCTCCACCGAGGCCGCCGTGAAGGTGATTTTCGAGGGCCTGGCGTGGCTGGGCCTGGAGGCCGACGAGCCAGCCGTGTTCCAGGCCGCCCGCGTCGACCTGCATCGGGCCGCGGTGGAGACCATGCTGGCGCGCGGCTCCGCCTATCGCGACTACATGACCGCCGAGGAACTGGAGGCCGAGCGCACCCTGGCCCGCGCCGAGGGCCGTGTGGTCCGCTCCGCCTGGCGCGACGCCCCCGGCGACCCGCCCGACCGCCCCTTCGTGGTCCGCCTGAAGAGTCCGCTCGACGGCGAGACCATAGTCAACGACCAGGTAAAGGGCCCAGTGCGCTTCCACAACAAGGACCTGGACGACCTTATACTCCTGCGTACGGACGGCACGCCCACCTACAATCTCG
Organism: Caulobacteraceae bacterium; assembly: GCA_947474775.1. Lineage (GTDB taxonomy): Bacteria > Pseudomonadota > Alphaproteobacteria > Caulobacterales > Caulobacteraceae > Phenylobacterium. Next base: position 6,535 of record CANJKG010000149.1, read on the forward strand.
CCGTGGTGGTCGACGACCACGACATGGGCGTGACCCATGTGATCCGCGGCGATGATCACCTCAACAACGCCGCCCGTCAGACCCTGATCTACCATGGGCTGGGCTGGGATACGCCGGTCTGGGCCCACCTGCCGCTGATCCACGGCCCCGATGGCGCCAAGCTGTCCAAGCGCCATGGCGCGCAAGCTGTCGGCGAGTTCGCGGAGATGGGCTACCTGCCGGAGGCCATGCGCAACTACCTGGCCAAGCTCGGGTGGGGCCACGGCGACGATGAGATCTTCAATGACGAACAGGCCATCGCCTGGTTCGACATCAAGGACGTGGTCGGCGCGCCTGCTCGGCTGGACTGGGCCAAGCTCAATCACCTCAACAACCACTATCTGCGCCAGGCCGACCCCGCACGGCTGGCGGTCCTGGTCACAGCCGTCCATGCCAGCCGCGACCTGGACCTGCCGGCGCGCGCCCAGGACATCCTACTGCGCACGATCCCGCTCGTCCGCGACGGCGCCAAGACCCTGCTGGAACTGGCCGACGCCACCGTCTTTGTCCTGCGCCAGCGCCCGCTGGAAATGCCCGAAAAGGCGCTTGGTCTGCTCAACGACGAGACCCGCGCACGATTGTCACGCCTGCGCGCCAGATTGGCGCAGACAACCTCCTGGACCGTAGCCGAACTTGAGGCCCTGCTACGGGACTTCGCGGAGTCCGAAGGGGTGGGACTGGGCAAGTTCGGGCCGGCGCTGCGTTCGGTCCTATCTGGCGGATCGCCGGCTCCGGACCTCGCCGGGGCCCTGGTCGCGCTTGGCAATCACGAAAGCTTGGAACGGCTCGACGATGCGCTTTCGATTAACCGCTAAAGCGCTATAAGGCCGCTCGGGCGATGAACCTGAAACTGGGAAGGGGTAGGCATGGGCGATAAGGCGACTTTCGGGCTGGGTGGAAAGACCTATGAGCTCCCCGTCCTGAAGGGCACGACGGGCCCTGACGTAGTGGACATTCGCAAGCTCTACGGCGAGGCCGACGTCTTCACCTACGATCCCGGCTTCACCTCCACCGCCAGCTGCGAAAGCAAGATCACATTCATCGACGGCGACGCGGGCATCCTCACGCACCGCGGCTATCCCATCGGCGAGCTGGCCGAGAGCTCCAGCTTCCTGGAGGTCTGCTACCTGCTGCTGAACGGCGAGCTGCCCAGCGCCGACGAATTCTCGACCTTCCAGCACACGATCACCCACCACACCATGTTGAATGACCAGTTCGACAGGTTCTTCCAGGGCTTCCGTCGGGATGCTCACCCCATGGCGATCATGGTCGGCGCCGTGGGCGCCCTGTCGGCCTTCTATCACGACAGCACCAATGTGGATGATCCCCGGCAGCGGATGATCTCGGCCCACCGGCTGATCGCCAAGATGCCGACGATCGCGGCACGGGCCTTCAAATACTCGCTCGGCCAGCCCTTCGTACATCCGCGCAACGAGCTCTCCTACGCCGAGAACTTCCTGCGGATGAGCTTCTCGGTCCCGACCGAGGACTGGAAGCCGAACCCGATCCTGACGCGGGCCATGGACCGCATCTTCATCCTGCACGCCGACCACGAGCAGAATGCGTCCACCTCCACGGTTCGCCTGGCCGGCTCCTCCGGCGCCAATCCGTTCGCCTGCATCGCCGCCGGCATCGCCTGCCTCTGGGGGCCCAAGCACGGCGGGGCCAACGAAGAGGCGCTGAACATGCTCAAGGAGATCGGCACCGTCGATAAGATCCCTGAGTTCGTCCAGGGCGTTAAGGACCGTCGTTACCTGCTGATGGGCTTCGGACACCGGGTCTATAAGAACTACGACCCCCGTGCGACGGTCATGCAGAAGACCTGCCAC
>CANJKG010000150.1 GCA_947474775.1 Caulobacteraceae bacterium
CGGTAGCGGACCTGGCCTTCCAGCCCCAGCTCCATGTCCGGGGGCAGGCGGTCGGGGGTGAAGTAGGCGATCCTTGCGATCTCGCGCACGGTGGAGGTGAGCTCCGGCACGCCGCGCACGGTGATGGCGCCGCGCTCGATCTGGATGTCGTCGGGGTTGGCGTTCATCAGGTGGCCGGCGATCTTCCTGACCTTGTCGCGCACGATGGCGCCGGCCCGGATCGCAGCGCCGCCGCCGACCACGGCCTGGCGGCTGCCGCCAGCGCCGGCGCCGAAGCCGCCGCGGCTGGAATCGTCCTCCAGCACCGTGACGTCGGCCATGTCGACGCCAAGCGCGTCGGCGATCACCTGGGCCATGGTGGTCTCGGTGCCGTGGCCCTGCGAGTGGGTGCTGACCACCGCCTTGACCTTGCCGGTGGGCTCGATGGTGATCCGCACGGTCTCGCTGGACAGCGGGCCGCCGCGGGCCATGGTGGTGGGCTCGATGTAGACCGCCATGCCGAGGCCCAGGTAGCGCCCCTGCTCGCGGGCCTGCGCCTGCTCCTTGCGGAAGGCGGGGATGTCGATCCGGCCCTCGGCCAGGGCCAGGGTCTCCAGCGGGGTCACCTTCTCCACCAGATAGCCGGTGATGGTGGTGAACGGCTGGTCGGCCTCGGTGATCAGGTTGCGCCGGCGCAGCTCCAGCGGGTCGATGCCGATCTGCCGGGCGGCCACGTCCAGCACGGTCTCGCGGGCCAGGGACTCGATCATCCACGGCCCGCGATAGGGCGCCTGGCCCGGCATGTTGGTGAACCAGGCGCGGCCCCGGTAGCGCAGCTTGGGCAGCCGGTAGGGCCCCGGGAAAATGGTCAGCGCCATGCGGTTGCTATCGATCCCGGTGGGGAAGGCGCCGAGGTTGGATTGGTAGTCCAGGTCGGCGGCCAGCAGGCGGGCGTCCTTGTCGAAGGCGTAGCGGACCGTCATCTCCTGCTCGCGCGCCTGGTGGGCGGAGGTCAGGTTCTCCAGCCGGTCCTCGGTCCACTTCACCGGGACCTGCAGCAGCATGGCGGCGATCACCACCGCGCTCTCGTCCGACGACGGCTGGACCTTCAGGCCGAACGCCCCGCCCACGTCCCGGGCGACGGCCCGCACGTTGAGGTCGGGCATGTCCAGGCATTCGGTGAAGTAGCGCGCCGCCATGGCCGGGCTCTGGCAGCCGATATAGACGGTTAGCTCGTTCGGGCCCGGCACGGCCACGACCGCGCGGCCCTCCATGGGCGCGTGCGCCTGCCGCTGGTGGGTGATCCTGCCCTCCACCACATGGGCCGCGCCGGCGAAGATGGCGTCGATGGCCGGGTCCTCGGGGGTGTTGCTCTCGTGGGCGAGGTTGGAACCCCATTCCGGGTGGACGATGGGGCCGTCGGCGGCGTTGACGAAGCCCACCACCGGGTCCTCGATCTCGTAGCGGACGTCCACCAGGGCGGCGGCGTCCTCGGCCACGTAGCGGTCCCTGGCCACCACCATCACCACCGCGTGGCCGACATGGCAGACGCGATCCTCGGCCAGCGGCGTCCACTTCGGCTTGGTCGAGGCGGGGTCGCCATAGGCCAGGAACAGCCGGTGGGGAACCGTGGCCATATCCTGGGCGGTCAGCACCGCATGCACCCCCGGCAGCGCCCTGGCGGCGGCGGTGTCGATGCCGACGATCCGCGCCTTGGCGGTGGGGCTACGCACGAAGGCGGCATGCAGCATGCCGGGCACGACCACGTCGTCGGTGTAGGCTCCCCGGCCGGTGAGCAGGCGCACGTCCTCGGTGCGCGCCAGGCGCTGGCCGACGAACCGCGCGGCTTCGCCCGCGCCGCTCACGTAGCCGCCCCGGTCAGGCGCTTCACCACCCGCAGGATGCCCTGGTAGCCGGTGCAGCGGCAGAGGTGGCCGCAGATGGCGTCGGTTAGCTCCTCTTCACTGACCTGGGGATTGGCCTCGGTCATGGCGGTGAGCGTCATCACCACGCCCGGCGTGCAGAAGCCGCATTGCAGGCCGTGTTCCTCGCGCATGGCCTGCTGCACGCGGCTGAAGGTCCCGTCGGCGTCGGCCACGCCTTCCAGGGTCCGCACCTGGCGGCCATCGGCCTGCACCGCCAGCATCAGGCAGGCGCGCACCGCCTCCCCGTCCAGCATCACCGTGCAGGCGCCGCAGACCCCGTGTTCGCAGCCGATGTGCGTGCCGGTCTTGCCGGCGTCCAGGCGGATGAAGTCCACCAGGGTGCGGCGCCCCTCGACGATGGCCTGCACCGGCTCCCCGTTCAGGATCACCTCGATCGCGTGCTCGCTCATGCCGCAGCCTCCTGGCCCGGACCCTGGCCCAACGCCTGGCGGGCGATGCGCGGGAATATCCGCCGCGCCACGGTGGCCCGGTAGCGGCCGCTGGCGTGAATGTCATCGAGGGGCTCGGTGTCGGCCACCGCCAGCTCGGCGATCCCGGCCAGGTCCAGGCCCTCGACGGCCTGGCCGGTCAGAGCCGCCTCGGCCCGGCGGCTGCGCATGGGCGTGGGGCCCATGCCGAACCAGGAGACGCCGGCCCGGGCGATCTTGCCGGCGTCGACGCTGAGCGCGCAGACCAGGCCCACCAGGGCGAAGTCGCCGGGCCGCCTCGCCACCTCATTCACCACGGTGCGGGCGCCCGCCGGCCAGTCGGGGAAGTCCACCGCCGTCAGGATCTCGTCCGGCTGCAGGGCGGTGGAATAGGGACCCAGGAAATAGTCATCGGCCTCGATGGTCCGCTCGCCGGCGCGCGAGCGGGCCTGCATGCGCGCGCCAAGCGCCAGCGCCGTGGCCGGGTACTCGGCGGCCGGCTCGGCCAGGGCCAGGGAGCCGCCGAGGGTGCCGCGGTTGCGCGTCTGGTGGTGGCCCACGAACCGCGTCGCCATGGCCAGGCCCGGCACGTGCCTGGCCACCAGGGGGTCGCGCAGCACCTGGGCCTGGCGGGTGACGGCGCCAAGTCTGGTCGCGCCGTCGATGCGGCTGACGCCCTGCAGCTCGGCGATCGGGTTGATGTCCACCAGCACCGAGGGGAGCGACAGGCGCAGAGCCAGCAGCGGCACCAGGGTCTGGCCGCCGGCCAGCACCACGGCGTCGCCATAGCCGTCGGCCAGAGCCTCGAGCGCTTCGTCGAGGGTATGGGCGGCGAGGTAGTCGAAGGGGGCCGGCTTGGTCATGCGTCTCCGCCAGGCCCTGGCGCCTGGGCGCTGCGACGCCCATAGGCGAAGGCGCCCGCCGCGGTCAGCACCACCAGCAGCCCCACCGCCAGCCCGGCGAAGGCGCCCTGCCCATCCCAGCCCGACGCGCTGCGCCCGAGCAGGAAGCCCATCGCCAAGGCCGCCAGCAGCGCCAACAGTCCGGGCCACGGCAGCGAGCCGCCGCCCGCCGGCCGGGCCACGCCCGCCGTGGGAACCAGGGCCGGCGTGGGCGCCACGGCCTGGGGCGTCGCCGCCGACACCCCGCCGCCGGCCACCGCGTCGGACAGCCGCTTGAAGAACATCCCGGCCATCTGCCTGGCCGTGGCGTCGATGATCGCCCCGCCCAGCTGCGACAGCTTGCCGCCCACCTGGGCGTCCACCTGATAGGTGAGGATTGTCGCGTCCGGCCCGTCCTCGGCCAGCCGCACCGAGGCCCCGCCCTTGGCGAAGCCCGCCGCCCCGCCCTGGCCCTCGCCCTGGATGCGGTAGCCGCTGGGCGGGTCGAGGTCGCTGAGCGTCACCTGGCCGGTGAAGCGGGCGGTGAGCGGGCCCACCTTCACCGCCACCACCGCCGACATCTGCTCCGGCGAGTTCTGCTCCAGCGACTGGCAGCCCGGGATGCAGGCCTTCAGCGTCTGCGCATCGTTGAGCGCCGCCCAGACCTTGGCGCGCGGCGCCGCGATCCTCTGTTCCCCGGTCATCTGCATGGCGTCGGGCCTTCTCTCATCGGTTACTCCCAGCGCCGCAGTTCGGCGGCGAGGTAGGCGTCTATGTCCCGGGCGTGGTCCACAAGGATCGGCAGAACCTGATCGTCGGTGGGCAGGAAGAAGCGATCCGCCACGATGGCGTCGCAGACCATCTCGCCCACGTCGCGCGGGTCCATCCGGCCGAACTGGTCGCCCGGCCCGTGGGTCGGCAGGCCGTCGGTCCAGGAGACGTTGGACTTGCGGATCTGGGTCGCCACCGGCCCCGGGCACAGGCAGGTCACGCCCACGCCCTGCGGCTTCAGGTAGATGGCCAGGTTCTCGGAATAGCTGATCAGCGCCGCCTTGCTCGCCGCATAGGGCGTGCGGTCGTAGGCGTAGGGATAGAGGCCCGCGATGGAGGCGGTGTTGACGATGTGCCCGCTTCCCTGGGCCAGGAAGTGCGGGATCACGGCGTGCGTCGCGCGGATCACCGAGAAGAAGTTGAGGTTGAAGATCCGCTGCCACTCCGCGATCGGGATGTCCTCGGGCCGGCCGTTGATGATCACGCCCACGTTGTTCATCAGGATGTCCAGCCGCCCGAACCGCTTGAGCGCCAGGTCGCGGGCCAGGTCCAGTGGCCCGTCCACGCCCACGTCGCAGCGGATGGCCTCGGCCTCGCCGCCGGCGGCCAGGATCTCCATGACCGTCTGGCCGGTCCCGGCCTCGTCGATGTCGGCGGCGATGATCCTCACCCCGCGCGCGCCGAGCGCCATGGCGGTCCCCCGGCCGATCCCGCTGCCCGCCCCGGTGATCAGGGCCACCCGTCCCGCAAGGTCCTTCATCGGCCCGCCTTATCGTCCGGACGACGCCGCGGGCAAGCGCGATCGCTCGCCATGTATCGATAAGGCGCTGCCAAGGCCCGGCGCGGCTGGTGGGGACACCGGGGGTCGAACCCGGACGGATCGCTCCGAGCGATTTTAAGTCGCTTGCGTCTACCAGTTCCGCCATGTCCCCGACGCCCTGATGGGGTTACATTGTCACGGCCGGAGAGGGGATCATTTTTTCTTGGCTCCAGAAAGCTTCCTGGGTGTACCCAACGGCCCAAGTCGCAATCAATGATGAGTGAGGAAGCGTCATGTCCGAGTGCGTGATCCGGGACCTGCAGCGGCCCAATGGGGGTACCGCCTTCTGGTGCGATCCCCATGGCGCTTCGGCCACGGACAGCGCGGGACAAAGGCTCGTCCAGTGCCACCATGCCCGCAAGCTAGCCGGCGCCGACGAGGGGCCGATCCTCACCTTCCGGGCCGCCGAATATCCGGCCGGGATCGAGGCCCGCTGCCTGGTGCAGGCGGTATTCGACACCACCCCCACCGACCAGTCGATCCTGCACGGCATCCACGTCCATTGCCGCAAGCAGCCGGGCGACTTCCTGGACGTGCACGACACCTTCGACGGACTGCGGGTGGAGCTGGACGCCGGCCCCGCGACCCGCTTCATCAACGCCGACGAGGACGCCGCGGTGCAGTACCTGGTCAGCGTCAACTTCGGGCTGCACCCGAAGTACCTCGAATGCCCCAACTGCCTGACGCCGGTCGTCGACGGGGGCATGAACGCGGTGACGCCGCGGGCGGAACGCACCTGCGAGGCCTGCGGGACGAACTTCACCGACAGCGAGAAGGCCATCGCCAATCCCTTCGCCGGCCTGCGCACCGCGATCATGGGCCCGGCCGAGCGCCCGGTGATCCCGCCAGCCAAGGCGCTGGACGTCAGCCAGGACAAGTGGAGCCTGGGCATCCAGTTCTGGGGGCCCGAGGAGGCGCTGATCTACACCTCGCCCGAGGTCGAGACCGGCGGCCTGCACACCCACCTCTACGACCGCGAGTTCAACCCGATGGACCCCGACGTGGAGGACAACTTCACCTCCGCCACCGTGGACGGCGTCACCCTCGACAACCAGATGATGCGGCTGTTCATGGCCCAGCGCGCGGTGCCGGAGCTGCGCAAGGCCCTGCGCGCCATCGACTGCCCCGAGTGCGGCGACCGCCTGTTCGACCAGGGCCCCGACGCCCGAACGCCTCGCCTGGAGCACAGGTGCGCCGGCTGCGGCCACCGGTTCACGCCCAAGGGCGAGACCGAGCCCACCATCTCCAACCCGTTCCTGGCCGACCTGGACCGGCTGGAGGCCGGCGCCATCCGGCCCCTGCCCCAGCGTTTCTGGGCCCGCGCCGACTGACCGCATGACCTCGACGCTTTCCCAGCGCATCCGCGCCAACCTGGACTCCGGCCGGGCCGAGGCCTTCGAGACCGACGGGCGCTGGGTATCGTGGCCGCAGGTCGCCGCCGTCGCCGCCCGGGTCGAGGCCCTGCTGCAGGAGATGGGGATCGGGGCCAATACGGCCATCGGCCTGGCCGGCCGCAACCACGTCTGGAACGCCGCCGCCATGCTGGGCCTGCTGGCCGGCGAGCGCTGCGTGGCGCCGATCAATCCCTTCCAGCCGCAGGAGCGGATGGTCGCCGACACCGCCAAGCTGGCGCTCGCGGCGGTGATCGTGGAGCCCGAGGACCTCACCTCCGGCGAGTTCGAGGCGCTGGCGCGGGGCGCCGGGATCGGCCTCATCAGCCTGGGCGGGATGGGGCCGGACGACGCCGGCATCGTTGTCGCCCGGGACCAGGGCAAGCCCGCGCCCGACTCCGGCCAGACCGCCGTCCTGATGCCCACCAGCGGCACCACCGGGACGCCCAAGCGCATCCCGATCCGCTTCGATTCCCTCAACGCGGCCAACAGGGATTCAGAGGTCGCCATCCGCGATTTCGGCGAGCTCGACGCACCGGCGCATGAGACCTCGCCTATGATCCAGTACTCGCCGATCGTGCATATCAGCGGGACGCTCAACGTCGCCCGTTGCGGCAGCGAGGGACGCCGGCTGATCCTGGTGGAGAAGTTCGAGGCCGCCCCCTGGGTCGACATCGTCGAGCGCCACGCGATCCGGGTGGCCGGCCTGCCACCCACCATGATGAAGATGCTGCTGATACTGGACCCGCCACCGGAGCGGCTGGCCAGCCTCAAGGGGGTCTGGTCGGGCTCGGCTCCGGTGGACATGTCCGTCGTCAAGGAATTCGAGGCCAGGTACGGCGCCCGCGTCATGGGCAACTACGGGGCCACCGAGTTCTGCGGCCCGATCGCCAGCGGCTGCTACGAGGACCGCGACCTGTTCGGCGACACCAAGGAGGGCACGGTGGGCCGCCTGCGCCGTGGGGTCGTGAACGCCCGCGTCGTCGATCCCGAGACCGGCGAGGTCCTGCCCGCCGGCGCCGTCGGCGTGCTGGAACTGCAGGTCCACCGCATGGGTCCGGAGTGGATGCGCAGCTCCGACCTGGCGAGCCTCGACGCGGACAACTTCCTGTTCATCCACGGGCGCGCCGACGACGCCATCATCCGCGGCGGCTTCAAGATCGTCCCTTCGGTCATCGGCGACGCGCTGAAGCGCCACCCGCGGGTCAACGACGTCTCGGTGATCGGCATCCCCCACGAGCGCCTTGGCCAGACCCCGGTCGCCGCCGTGGAAGTCCGCCCCGGCCCGCCGCTGTCCGGCGAGGAGTTGATGGACTTCCTGCGGAGCGAGCTGGTCGCCTACCAGGTTCCGACCGAGATCAAGGTGCTGGACGCCCTTCCCCGGACGCCCTCGATGAAGGTCGATAAGGCCGCGGTGAAGGCGCTGTTCTAGTGGATAGAACCTGACACTTGAGTCCCAGCGGGGAATCCGGACGGTTAGCGCGACCAGGACCCAACGTCCGCTTCCTGACCCCGAGCCAATGCGTGCTCACGACCCAGAGCGGACCCAAGGAAGGCGGCTATCAACTCGCCCCTGGGGGGAATACATCGTGCCGAGCGCGAAACGGCTTACGTTTCGTTTCCGAGTGGGTTACGGCTGCTTTGCGGCTTTTTGTCGCTGGTGACTTCCGTCGCCATCATAGCCGGCGCTCTGTGAGCCGGCGCGTCGCGCCCCTCAGCCGAAGGGGCAAGCGTGGCTCAGCTACGCTTTGGGGCGCACCCGACATGATCCGCAAAATCCTTCTCGCCGGGGCCTCGGCCCTGGCCCTGTCGGCCACCGCCGCTCAGGCAACCGACGGCTGCAACGTCTCATTCACCGCCGCCGGATCCTATACCTGCGACGTGACCGCCGCCGGCCTCTATGACTTCAGCGTTCTGGGGGCCAGCGGCGGCGCGGGCGCCTTCGGCGGCGAATACACCGGCGGCGGCGGCGGCGGCGGCGGCTTGGGCGGCGGCAGCTCGTACCTCAACGGCCTCGTGACCAACGGGGTCACCAGCACGACGGCCGTGCCCGTTGGCCTCGACGATGTGTTCAACGGCCTCCCGGGCCCTGATGGCCGGATCAGCCTGAGCCTGTTCTCAGCCGATGTTCCGGGCGGCGTGCCGGAACCCGCCACCTGGACCA